>CAZBYL010000064.1:0-9933 GCA_964496275.1 uncultured Synergistaceae bacterium
GTACCTGCATGGGGTGCAGGTGGTCGGAGGTTCGAATCCTCTCATCCCGACCATTTGAGTGTTAGGCCTTGATGTCTCTGATTATTCAGCGGATATCAAGGCGTTTTTTTATTTTTACAAAACGGTTGTACAAACTATGATTTTTATGTATGCTTAAACATTATATGCTGCTATATGTATGCCGTGTGACGCTTTTATAAAAATACTATGTACAGGGGCAATCATGATGTCAAAAATTCCTCACTTTATAAATAATACGGATATCGGCCAGAACTTTTTGATAGACCATTCTGTGGTCGAGTATATGCTCAAGAGAGCTGCACTTACGGAGAGGGACAAAGTCCTTGAGATAGGTCCCGGCGAGGGTATTTTGACGGAGGAGCTTCTTGCTTCGGACTGTGCCTCTGTGTGCACCATAGAGCTCGATACAAGGCTCAAACATGTAATAGACATGCTCGCGATAGGAAATAAGAAACTGACCCCCCTGTGGGGCGATGCCGTGCAGTTTGACTACGAGCGCTCCCTTCCCTTTTTTCCGAACAGAGTTATCGCAAATCTGCCTTACCATATTACGACCCCGCTTATGTGGGTCTTTTTGGAAAAATTGGTTTCGCATGGTCTTGAGTATATGCTTTTGATGGTGCAGGTTGAATCTGCAGAGCGCATGACGTCGCCGGAAAAGCATAGGGAGAGATCTCCTCTGGGAATTACCATAGAGGCTATGGGAACTTCTTCCATAGTCAGAAAAGTCCCGCCGAGCGCTTTTCGTCCTCAACCCCGCGTAAATTCATGTCTCATCGAAATAAAAATAGAGAAGAATCATGAGCTGCCGCTCGATCGGACATGGCGCGGACTTCTTGCAAGGTCTTTTACTCAGCGCAGAAAAACGTTGGTTAATAATTGGGTAGCCGGATATAATGATATCACTCGCGACTCAGCCGTCGGTATATTGGAAAAGCATGGCTTGAGCGTTTCTGCCAGGGCGGAGGAGCTTCCGCTTGAGCTTTGGTTCGAGCTTGCGAAGGAGCCAGTTTTTTTCTTAAAGCCAAAAGCATAGCGATACTGGAGTGGTTTGATAATGTGGTGGAATCTTGATAAGGTAATTGTCACTGAAAACAAAGAGCTCCCGCTTGATTGGAAGTCCCTCTCTCCTTCCGGACGCATATTTGTTGAGATAGGCTTCGGGAACGGAGAATTTCTTGATTATCTGGCGAAGAGCAACCCGGATGTTCTTGTCGTCGGAATCGAGGTTTCTCAGTGCTATGCCTCTAAAGGAGCAAGGCTTGCCCTTGCCCGAGGGTATGATAATTTGAGAATAATGCACGGTGATGCGCGTTTCCTGCTCCGCCACTGTTTTGCGCCTGAGAGTGTGGAGCGCGTCTATATGAACTTTCCGTGCCCTTGGCCGAAGACTCGCCATGCGGCGCGCCGTGTGACGGTTCCCGTCTTTGCGGAGCTGCTTAACTATCTTCTGGAGCCGGGCGGTGTGTTTGAGCTGGTGACTGATGTGGACTGGTACGCACGGGAAGCGGCCGAGACGATTTCGGAACTGGGCGCTCTTGATGCGGATCCGGTGGAGACTAATCCGGTGCGCGGCTGTATTACAAAATATGAGCGCAAGTGGAAGGCTATGGGGAAAGACACATGGCGCCTTATACTGCGTAAAAACGGCAGGATAGAGCCTGAAAGGGACAGGGAGGATGGTTGGCCTATGGAGTTTGAACGAGAGACGAAGAGGACTGCCTGTGAGGTGTTATCCGCGCTCAAAGAGGCTGAAGGCGAGGGTGTGGGCGGTAAGGGGCATTGGGTTTTCAGAGATGCCTTTATTTCAGAGGATGGAATAGGGATTATACTTGTAATAACGGCGGATGAAGGTTTTGAACAGCATTTTTATCTTAAAATAATTCCAAACTACAGGGGTATAACGGTAAAAGTCGATTCTGTAGGACATCCATATAGAACTCCGGCAATGAGAGCCGCACTTTTGCACGCATTGGATATTGCATCAAAATGACACCAAAGTAAAACCTTTTGATTATAATTTATGTAATAATTATATTGATACTAAGCCTATATTCGTTTGTATTATTTTTATGAACGGAAATGGGCTATTTTTTTTTGTCAGAAATTGACTGTTTGGGATTTTTGTATTACTATACGGATTTGGGTATAGCCTTATATAACAACAGGATTGATGAATTTAAATATAAATAATTTGGCAAGGCGGCCGAAAGACCGTTTACGCAAAGCCAAGGGCCTTCGCTTATAGCATGGCAGCCGGTTGCAGATATTTGTACAGTATTCGTCTTGTACTCGTTTGCAGACGAATGCTGTTTTTTTAATCTCAAAACTCGGGGATGGAATGTGGATGCTGAAACTTCGAAGTTCAATCATGATCACCCTGTTTGCCGTTGTGCTTTCTCTCTCGGCTGTCGTCTGTCTTGTCCTGTACCAGAGGGCGGCGGCAAACCGAGCCGAGCTCAACACCTACAGGATTCTGCGTGAATCGGCAAAGGGGCAGGCTCTTCTCTTTGATATGGTTTTGAAGGAACAGTTTGATGCAATGAGAATAATATCCAAAACCTTAGATATGGAAAGGGATATGAGGCCCGAGAATCTAAAACAAAAACTTGGTATGATGACCGAGTCTACTCACTACAGGCGGGTAATGCTTGCCGGAAAAAGCGGTATTGCATATTCGGGAGACGGTTCTCTCACAGATGTTTCAGATTATACGTGTTATAAGGCCGCAATGGACGGAAATCTGTCTATGGAAAATTTTTCCGAGCACAGTTTTTTGCTGTGCCTGCCCATTACATCCAACAATAAAATAAGCGGAGCGCTAATATGTGAGTATGACAAAAGTTTCTTGAAAAAAGCTTTTATGTCGGATTCGTTCGGATCCGAATCATATTCGTTTGTATGCGATAAAAACGGAAATCTTATAGTTCAGACAGATCATTTGGCAAGTCTCAATAAGGGAAGCAATATTTTTAGATTTTTCCAGAAAGCAGCTCTTCTGAACGGCGTGAGCCTTTCTTTGCTTCGCAGAGACTTCGATAACGGGGCGGAGGGGGTGGTATCTTACCGCTCAAACGGTAAGCAGCGTTACGCTATTTACCAGCCGATGGACCTTAAGGGTTGGTTTATTTTTAACGCAGTTCCTGAAGATATTATCGAGCGCGAGGTGGTTAGTGTCACAAAATCCGGAGCAAAAGTTGTCTTTATAATAAGTTTTATATCATTTTTGCTTGTGCTTATTATAATAATTCTTGAGCGCCGCAGTGTTGCGCTGATAAAGGAAGAGCATAAGCGCGCACAGGAGAGCAATGAAAAATTTCGTGTGGCAATGCAGAGTATGGGCGCTGCGACATGGGATTATGACCTCAAGAGTCATGAGATAATTCCCACCGATAAATCAAATAAACTGCACGGTTTTACATCAAACGTAAAAGATGTTCCAAACAGCCTTATTGAGAGCGGCTATGTTCACCCTGACAGCGCGGAGGAGTTCAGAGCCATGTATGCGCGTCTTTTCGCGGGAGTCCCGTACGCGGAAGGTGTTTTCCGTATGAGGCGTTCCGACGGGAACGGCTGGTGGTATGAGCATATAAGATATATAAACCAGTATACCATAGGCGGCGAGCCCTACTCTGCTATAGGTATAGGGCAGGACGTCACTGATAAGCAGGATCTGATGACTGCGGCACAGACGGATCTTTTGACTGACGTGCTTAACCACAGCGCCGCTATCGAGAGGATTCGTGCTTTGATTTTATCTCCGGATATAAAAGATTATTGTGCTCTGTTTATGATAGACGTGGACCATTTCAAAAGTGTAAACGATACTATGGGGCATCAGAGCGGCGACAAGGTGCTTGTCAATACGGCAAAGAGGGTGAAGGAACTCTTCCGTTCGGGCGACGTTGTAGGACGAGTCGGAGGAGATGAGTTCGTTGTTTTTGTGTGTAACGTCCCCGATGTCGGGATTATTAAAAAGAAAGCCGAAATGATAGTGTCGTCCGTAAGAACTCACTGCTGCGACGGAGCTTCAGAAGTATCTGTTTCCGTAAGCGTCGGTGTTGCGATTTTTAAGGCCGGTGAAAGTTTTGAAGAGCTGTATCAGCACGCCGACAATGCGCTCTATCTCGCTAAGGGAAAGGGGCGCAACCGTTTTGAGTTCTACGCGGATAGCATGGAGAGTGGTGCGGCTTCCTGACGTTAACTGCGGCTCTTCTTTGCGGAAAACCTTCTCCAGATGTAGCTTGCCGTTATAATCCACGGAAATAGCGCAACAACGTTGAGTGTGGTTTCAAGCCCTATTATGTCTGCCGAAAACCCGACAGGTGTCGTGCAAAGGTTTGCTATGCCCCAAGAGACGCCGAGTGCGAGAGAGCTTACGGTGCTTCGCGACTCGGGGCATCTTTTTTGCGCCATTGCCGTCGTTACGGGGTTGCTTGCCTGAAGAAACGCAAAACCGAGCATCAGTATGGCAATTGAAAGAATACCCGTTGTGTAGAGTCCTGTAAGTATGAAAAACGGAGCCGCAGTCATGCTTATGAGCAGTATGTTGTCATCGCCTACAGTGTCCGCAAGTTTTCCGCCCGCCATACCGGCAAGAGTTCCGGCTATTGTTACCGCGAACAGAGAAAAACCTCCCGCCGCAATGCTTCCGCCCCTTGTGATTATGAGCATGGGCAAAAACAGCCTTATGCCCTGCGATGAGGCGTCTCTGATGCTGGCAATGGCAACGACACCGCCGACCTTACTCATGAGGTATTTTATGTTTCTGAAGAAGCCGCTCAGCTCAGCCTTCTCTTTTGAGAGTTCACTGTGTTCCATAGGTGTAGCCGTGTTTTTCCAAATGAAGAAACAGAGTGTGAAAACAGGTATAAGTGCGAGAGGAAATAGCTGCCTTCCGAGAACAGATACCATAAATACCACATACAGCGGGCTTATGGAACTTCCGAGGCTTCCGCTTGCCGCGAACAGCGAGATTGAAAATGCAAGTTTATTCTTCCCTGCGGAGGAGCCGCTGCGTCCTGTTCCCTGTGGGTGGAAGAGAGCCGTGCCGATGCTCATCATTCCTACCGCTATGACGGCAGCTCCGAATGTGGGGGACATGGGAAGGATGCACGCGCCCGTTGCGCTGAGCATTGGTCCCCACACGGCAAACCACGGGCGTTTCTGCCTGTCGGCGAAATAACCCGTTACCGGCTGAGCGAAAATATTCGTGAGTCCGAAAATAGCGTTCAAAATTCCCGCTCCGCTCATAGACAAACCTATAGACTGCACGAGCATCGGAATGATGGAGGGCAGCGATGTTGAGTGCAGATCGTTCATAAAGTGCAGAAATGTGAAGCTCAAAAGATTTTTTCTTCTCTTGGTTTCTTCTTCTGTTTCCGTGTTGTATTTGCGCATGTTCGTAAAAATATCTCCCTATGTGTACAATAATCGGTAAGGACATTATACTCTCTATATTGTGCAACAGGGGGAATTTTGATGAAAGAGATGCGGCCTACAACAGGCAAGGTTTTGCTGGCTTTGTTTAATATATTGGGATCTCTGAGGGACAGCCGATTTTTGGATCTGTTTTCCGGAAGCGGGCAGGTTGCCGCCTCCGCGTACAAAAAAGGGGCTTCCGAGGTTTGCTGCGTCGAGTCTGAGAGGAAGCGCCATGCCGAGATAGTTAAAAAAGTTCCGAGCGGAGTAAAATGTCTTTGTATGGATGCCAGACGCGCCGTGGCGAAGTTTGCCAAAAACGGGGAGCAATTCGATATAATATTTGCGGACCCTCCTTATGAATTGGGCTGGGGGAGCGAATTTCCCGCTCTGATAGACGCGAATGACTCCGTATTGGCAGACGGCGGCGTGGTAGTATTTGAGCACTCGGACAGAGAGGAAATAGCTGATCTCGACTCCGAGAGATGGGACAGAGAAGACCGAGCTTACGGCGGCACCGTACTCACTTTTTACCGAAGGAGAGCATAAAAAAATGATCAAGGCTATATATCCCGGGTCTTTCGACCCTATCACAAACGGACATATATATATAACGGAACGCGCGGCGTCCCTTTTTGACGAGTTGGTCGTGGCTGTGCTTGTGAACCCGGATAAGCGTTCCACTTTCAGCGAGGCGGAGCGTCAGATAATGGCGCGTGAAGCCCTGATACACCTCCCTAATGTTAAGGTGAAGTATTTTAACGGACTGCTGGTGGACTTTATGAGGCAGGAGCAGAGCCGCATAATCATAAGGGGACTAAGGGCGCTTTCCGACTTCGAGTATGAGTTTCAGCTTGCCCAGATGAACCGTCAGCTTGCACCAGAAATAGAGACATTCTTTATCCCTACTGAGGCAAAGTATTCATATCTTTCAAGCAGGGGAGTGAAGTATGCTTTCCAGTTTGGAGGAGCCGTAAGAGATATGGTCCCCCCGGGGGTGTTCCGCAGACTGAGGGAACGAATTCCGCCAAGAGATATCTAAGAATCGGCTGCGTATAATACAGGTCTGACAGAAGGAGGCTCCGCCGGCAAAAGCGGGGCCTCCGTTTCAGTCCGTGATTATGATGCGTCTTGCGTGTTCCGCGCCGAATTCTCCGTTCGGCACGCACCCCTCTCTTATTTCCGATGCCAATATATCGTAGCTCATTATTTTGCCCGCCAGAGCGGATATGCGCGCTGCTTCTCCGCATTTTGTGATTATCGGAAGTGCAGAGGTATGTCTCATTTCGCGGAGCAGATTTCTTCCTTTTCCGTTCATTGCCAGAACTCTTATATACGCGGGCCCAGTGCGTTGCGCCGCTCTGTTTGTCCAGTGGCCGAAGGAGAGCAGAATGTGCATCGCGTGCCTTCTGATGCGCCCCATGGGGTAGCGCTTGCTTGTGCAGAGGGAAGCCCACTCCTCGAATGTGGATGCACGGTACGCTGTGTCGCGCAGTTTATATTCTATTCCTTCACCTATTTCTGCTATTTGGGCTATCTCGGCGGGAGAAGCGCGAAGCAGCACTGTCCTAAGCGTGCGCCACAATAGCGAACTGTCGATATAAGCATATCCCGATTCTATTTCCCGAATCAGAATTTTCGCAGTTTCCCGAGGCATCTCTTGCACGGCTTCGTTTATTTCTCCGAGTGAGATGGCTCGGCGTATCGCAGTCGCACTTGAAAATTTTCCAAGTGAATTATCATTATATGAGGAGCCTATCCTTTGAATTGGTATCGGTATGATGTCATAATTTTTTTTCTTTATTCTTGTAAGGTACGCCATTGCCAAGTTATTATTGGACCCGCGCAGTATTTTCGCCGCCCCCGGCACCATCGCGTCTATGGCGAGAGACCTTGCTTCCACAAAAGAATAGCCTTCCGCTAAATGTTCTTTAAGTAAAAACTTGAAAGGTTTAGGTTCTTCGATTACAATATCAGCAATTCTGTCCGACAGCCGGTCGTTGTTTTCCACTCCGTAGGCAATGTGCGTGACTTTTTTTGTTGCGTTCAGTATGTCAACTGCGGCATTTGCGAACACGCCTGCGTTGTGAGATGAAAAGATGCTCGGCAGCTCGAGAACCAGATCTACGCCGGAACATAGAGCCATCTCTGCTCTCTTCCACTTGCTTACGATCGATGGTTCACCCCGCTGGACAAAGTCGGACGACAGTACCGCAACGACGGCTTCCGCTTTTGACATGGCGGCTGCTTCTTTTATGTGGTGCTCGTGTCCGCGATGCAGCGGATTATATTCGGCTACGATTCCTACTACGGGAATGTGCATAAAATTCACCGTCCTCTTAGCGGTAAGAATACCATTAAAAGGACGGAGATATAAGACCTAGGGAGGCAGTTCTATGAAAATTCTTGTTCTTAACTGCGGAAGTTCTTCTTTGAAGTACCAGCTTATCGATATGAACGGTGAATCCGTTCTCGCAAAAGGGCTTGTCGAGCGTATCGGAATCGACGGCTCACGCATTAAGCACACAAAGACCGGAATGGATTCCGTGTCGCGCGAAGTTGATTTTCCCACACATACGGAAGCTATCAAATATGTCCTTGATATGCTCGTTGATGCCGAATACGGAGTACTCAAGAACCTGAGTGAACTTTCTGCAGCGGGACACCGTATAGTTCACGGCGGAGAAAAGTTCACGTCGTCCGTTCTTGTCACACCGGAAGTAATGAAGGGAATAGAAGAAGTTATTCCCCTCGCACCTCTGCACAACCCGGCAAACCTTCAGGGAATCAAAGCTGTCCAGACTGTCCTTCCTGAACTCCCCAATGTTGTTGTATTCGATACTGCTTTCCACCAGACAATGCCCCCCAAGGCATACATCTATGGCATAGACTACAAGTATTATGAAGAAGACAGAGTTCGCCGCTACGGCTTCCACGGCACGAGCCACTACTATGTCGCGAATCGCGCCGCGGAAATCCTCGGTAAAGACATCAAAGACCTTAAGATAGTCACATGCCACCTCGGCAACGGAAGCTCAATGGCAGCGGTTGACGGAGGCAAATCAGTCGATACGAGCCTCGGTTATGGCACAGCAGAAGGTGTCGTCATGGGAACACGTACAGGCGATGTCGACCCGTCTGTAATGGTTTTCCTTATGAAAAAACTTGGTGATGCTAATACCGTAAATGAAGAGATTCAGAAAAAGAGCGGACTTCAGGGGCTTTCAGGCATTTCCAGCGACCTTCGTGATATTGAAGAGGCAGCGGCAAAAGGCGATCCTCGCGCACAGCTCGCACAGGATAAGCTTATCTATGGTGTTAAGAAGTACATTGGCGGATACTCTGCCGGAATGGGCGGCATAGACGTTTTGGTTTTCACAGCCGGTATCGGTGAAAACGGAATTGCTTTCCGTAAAACAGTGTGTGACGGTCTTGAGTTTATGGGAATCAAAGTCGATGCGGAGAAGAATAATTGCCGCGGCAAGGAAGTAATCATCAGCACACCGGATTCAAGAGTTGTGGTAATGGTTGTTCCCACTGACGAAGAGATGGTTATTGCACGCGACACAAAGCGCTGCACAGAGGCTGCGAAGTAGTTTCAGGCAATGACAAAATTTCTGGAGTCGGCTCCTTCCGACTGGAAACGTCCTTTGGTAATATCCGCTGTACCCAGAGACGGCGAACCGTATTTGGATTCGTTCTCTCTTGAAGCTGGTTTGCCTGTAAACTACTGGTCTCAGATTTACCGCTTCAAGAAACCTATAGATGTAAAAGTGGAGGCCTATCGCACGGAAGGACGTATTCTTACTGAAATTTCTGTAAATACAGAGGCAGAGGTTCCATGTTCCAGATGTCTTGAACCTGCAGGGGTTGCAATAAATGGAAAATTGAGGTATCTTTTCTCATTGCGGCCTAATGAATTTGCAAAGGAGCCGGAAGAAGGTGTACATGACGGAGATGAGGAACTTATCCTCCTTGATTCATGGGAAGATGAGATAGACTTGGCTCCTATGGTGTGGGAAGTTCTCATAACCTCGCTTCCTCCAACGGTTCTTTGCTCGCCGAGCTGCAAGGGGCTCTGTCCTGTTTGCGGAGCTAATATGAATCTCACTCCATGTTCGTGCAAGGGTGAGAAGGGCGACCCGCGGTTCGAAATTCTGAAATCTTTTGTAAAAGATTAACAGAAGGATTGATACTGCAAAAATAATAAAAAAGTGATAGAATTGTACAGGCGATTTTTCGCTGAAGATTTAAGGGGGGAAACAAAGAATGGCAACTCCAAAAAGACGAGTATCCCACTCGCGCACACACGAACGCAAGTCCCAGTGGCTTGGCGCCCTCACGGGACCCAGCCTCACGACATGCGCGCACTGCGGTGAAATGATCCAGACATACCGCGCCTGCCCCGCATGCGGTTACTACAGAGGACGTCAGGTTGTTAAGATTTCCGAAAAAACAGCAAAAGACTAGATCCTAAAAACGGAGTCCGAG
>CAZBYL010000065.1:0-9760 GCA_964496275.1 uncultured Synergistaceae bacterium
AACTTGCGTTCGCAGGATTTTAAGTCCCGTGCGTCTACCTTTCCGCCACCCCGGCCGACTGATGTATTATAGCAACATTTTGTGATTCGTCAAGGCTTTCGTTGATTTAAATCGATAAATTCATATTGTTGTCGGTGAAGATGCCGAGTCCACGTCAAAAAAGCTGATGCGCAAAGCATCCACAGCTCTGCGCACCTTTTACTAAACATAATTCAAAGACACGTATTGTTGTAAATCGTGGCAATATAAGCTACGCATTCGCAGCGAGAAAGGTGTTTTTTGCAAACTCACACCATTCTTGTGCAGGACACTCTGCGCAATTTGGTTTCCTGGCTCCGCATATATGTCTGCCATGCTCCAGAAAATTTAGGTGTCCGCCATGAAAGCGTTCTTTGGGAAGAGTAGATTCCAGGTATAGCTGGATTTTATCTGCTGACATTTTTTCCGGAACCCATCCTAGTCTGCGGCTGATGCGGGCAACATGAGTGTCAACAGGAAAAGCCGGGATTGCAAGGTCAAACATCAAAACGACTGCCGCCGTTTTCACTCCCACACCCGGCAGAGACACCAAAAACTTTCTGGCTTCATCAGGATCCCAAGAAGAAAGCCCCTTAATCGAGTAGCATCCAAATTTATCATAAATAATTTTTAATATCTGTTTCATTCTGGCAGCTTTTGTATCACCAAGCCCCGCAACTCTGATCAGATCCGTTATTTCTCCGACATCGGCATTTGCTACGTTTTCCCACGACGGAAACTCAGCCTTTAGCCTGTCAAAGGCTCTGTCTCTGTTTCTATCGTTTGTATTCTGCGACAACACGGTGAGCATAAGGCCGTCCAGCGGCTCATCATGTTCGTACTGCGGAAAGTCTTGCCCTTCGCACCCCCACAGCCCCTCAAACGCATCAAGAATTTCTTTTGCATGAGCCGGAGTGCTCATTAGTTCTCATTATCCTTACTTTCGTCTTTATTCTTCTCTTGCCTTTTACTTTTGCCTTTTTCTTTTTTGGGCGGATCTACGATGTCCTGCATTTTCTTTTTATGTCTGCACGCTTTTTCGATCCACTTTTCAAGGCATTCTCCGACTTTGCCATGTATACTTTCCTTCGGATACTCCCCTTCTGCATTTGCCTGCCCGGCATAGACGCCTGTAAGGATTTCTATGCCTTCGTCTATTGTTCTGACACTCCAAATGTGGAATGTGCCTTTTTTTACGGCATCAACCACTTCATGGCTTAGCATAAGGTGCTGTTCGTTCTGGTGCGGTATTATAACCCCTTGGTCACCGGTGAGTCCGAATTTTTTGCAGTAGCGGAAGAACCCTTCTATTTTTTCGTTTGCTCCGCCTATTGGCTGAATAAAACCAAACTGATCCACTGAGCCGGTAACGGCAATACCCTGCTTTAAAGGAACCCCGGACAGAGCAGAGAGCAGGCAGTACAGTTCTGTTGATGAGGCACTGTCTCCCTCTATCCCGCCATACGTCTGTTCAAAGGTGATTCTTGCCGACACTGAGAGAGGATAGTTTTGGGCATACATGCGTCCAAGGAAGCTTGTCAGTATCATGAGTCCTTTGTTGTGTATCGGCCCCGTCATATTTACCTCACGCTCTATATTTACAACGCCTTCCAGGCCCATAAATACATTAGCTGTAATTCTTACGGGAGCGCCAAAACTATGGTCCACAAGCTGAAGCACAGTAAGACCGTTGATTTGCCCTACTACGGAACCCTTTGTGTCAATGCGGACTACCCCATCGTTATAGTTTTCCTGTATTTTTTCTTCCAGCAGGTTTGACCTGTAAATTTTTTCCTCTATGGCTTTTCGAACATGAGCCACGCCAACCTGTTTTTTACCTTCCATATTAGCCCAGGCTGTGGCTTCTACAAGTATCTCACCGACTTTGTTAAATTGCGTCGTGAGTTTATTTTGGTCTTCTACCAATCTGGACGAGTATTCAATCACTTCGCCAACGGCAGATGCGGAAAAATTAAGTTTTCCTTCATGAGCGACAAAGCCTGCCACAAATCTTGCAAGCTGCATTTCCGACTCATTATTCCTGCTCATGTCAGTATCGAAGTCGGCCTTTATCTTAAATATTTTCTGGAATTCAGGATCATAAATATTGAGCAAGTAGTAAAGATACGGAGTTCCGACAACTACAACCTTCATGTCTATGGGGATGGGCTCCGGGCGCAAAGAGGAGACTGGAACGTACCCAAGCTGCTCCCCAAGATTTTCAATAGAAAGCTCTCTGCATCTGAGCACTCTCTTTAATGCATCCCAAGACATAAACTGACGAAGCAGTTCTTCCGCTTCCAAGAGCAGATATCCGCCATTTGCGCGGTGCATGGCGCCCGGTGTTATTCTTCTGAAGTCCGTATAGAGGTTTCCCTGACGACTTTCGTAATCGACCTTTCCCACTAAGTTGTAGTAGATGGGGTTTGTTTCTCTTATTACGGGCGCACCGTCCTGAGGATTGTTGGATACGAAGGCGTTTACCTCGTATCTTGTAAAGTCTACCTCAGCTCCTTCATCGCGTGCGGCTGCCAAAAAAGCATTGAAGTTGGCAACGATATCTTTCGTAAGGTCGTCAAACCACTCTTCCAATTTTGTATTAGGCTTGTATTTTGTGCGAAGTTCCTCAAGAATTGGTTCTATCACGCTGCGGCATATTTGTTCTTCGAGTTCTTTTATGCTGTCTTTTAGTTCTTTTTCTCTCTCTCTTATCAGGCGAAGTGTAACCAGCGTTTTCTGCGATACTTCTTCAGATGTTTTTTGCAGGTCTTCCTGTTCGCTCTGTGTTAATTTTTCAAACTCCTCCTGCTGCATTTCGCGAAGGATGGGGGTTGCTTCCTTTTCGTCATGTTTCTCTTCGGATATATCGTCAGCAGCAGTTTCGTTCTTTTCCTGCGGTTCTTCTTCCTCTTCTTTTATGGGAAGAGCCATTATCATAGGAAGGTTAACAAAACCCTGAGGAGTCCTTTTTATGGCAAATTTTTTCTCCTCTGCCCACAGCCGTAAGTCTTCCATCAGTTTGTTGACTATATCTTGGAAGTTTTTCACAAGCTGAGCCTTATTGTCCTCATACTCATTGTTATCAAAAGCTTTTGAAAGAGAGGTTTTCATCTCCTCCACAGCGTTTTCGGCATCTTTCGAGAGCTCTTTGCCCTTGCCCGCAGGCAGATTTATAGCCAAAGGAATGCTTGAATCATCAAAATTGAATACATAAACCCAGTCATCCGGAGCCGGCATTGCAAGTGCTGACCTTTTGAGCTCCTGCATTGCGTATGAAGTTCTGCCGCTGCCCGGTTCTCCTACCACAAAAATATTGTATCCTTTGCTCTTCACAGAGAGCCCAAAATTAACCGCGTGAACAGCACGATCCTGACCGACAAGGCCTTCCAGTTTATCAATGCCTTTGGTTGTTTTAAATCCCAGAGCCTGAACATCCGCACATTTTCTGAGTTTTTCAATCGGGAGTTCTCTATCTTTAATAAGGGACATATCGCGCCTCCTAACGAGATTCTTTGTTTGAACAGTGTGATTATAAGTCTTTCTTACGATAAACTAAAACTACATATTTGTGCAAGGGACATTTGGCTGTTTAGACTGTATGTTAGAGATTAAAAAAAAGAGAGCCGCGAGTAAGTCGCTGCCCTCTTTCATAATAGTCGATTTCTTTATAAAAGAAATACCCTAAGTTAGATCTTTTCTACGTCTGAAGCCTGGGGGCCCTTGCTGCCCTGGGTGATCTCGAAGGATACCTTCTGACCTTCATCAAGGGTTTTGAATCCGTCGCCCTGGATGGCGCTGAAATGTACAAAGACATCGTTGCCTTCATCTGTGGTGATAAAACCATAACCCTTAGTTGCGTTGAACCATTTTACTGTACCGTTGCTTTTCAATGTGTTGCCTCCCAACAGGAAAAATTATAAATCAGACTCTCTGCCTGACAGGGTACACTCTAATCTTATATTCGACTCTTGTCAAGTCCATTGAGCGAAAATTGCCCATTTTCCATTAAAATTCATGAAATATTGGCTTTTTTTCTGAACCTCGTTATAGGAACATAGAATATCATAGATATTTTGAGATCGAGTTAAGTGAAGGCCAATAATTCTAAATATTTTTATCTAATACAATGTAGATGGCGTAAATCAATATTGTCTGATTAAGTTTGACCTTTATAATATTAAACCATGGTCAGTGTTAGTTAAATATTTTCCCGGGAGGGATTGCAATGAATATGAATAAATTGACTCAAAAATCGCAGGAAGCATTTTATGACGCCCAAAATATTGCTATTAAATATGGGCATCAGGAGGTTGACGGGGAACATTTGGCTCTGGCACTGCTTCTGCAAGAAAACGGACTTATTCCGAGACTTTTGTCAAAAATGGATCTGCCTGCTCCAAATATTGCGGCAGCATTAGAAATGGAGCTTCGCAAACGTCCCAGGGTCTCGGGCGCCGGGCAGGAGTCAGGCAAGATATATGTTTCACAGAGACTGTCCAAACTAATTGTGTCGGCAGAAGAGGAAGCGGATAAACTTAAGGATGAGTATGTTTCCGTTGAGCATCTTTTTCTTGCTCTTCTTTCGGAGGGCAGAGCCGGCGCGTGCGGAAATGTTTTTGCCACGTTTACGCTTACGAAGGATAATTTTCTTAAAACGCTGTCCGAGGTGCGCGGCAATCAGAGAGTAACAAGCGACAATCCCGAGGACACATACGACGTTCTCGAAAAGTATGGGCGTGATCTTGTTAAGGCGGCAAAAGAAAACAAGCTAGACCCTGTTATAGGAAGAGATGAAGAAATTCGCCGAGTTGTACGAATCTTAAGCAGAAAGACAAAAAACAACCCTGTGCTTATCGGAGAGCCTGGCGTAGGAAAGACGGCTATCGTAGAGGGGCTTGCCATCCGTATACTGCGCGGCGACGTACCCGAGGGGCTTAAAGACAGAGCAATATTCGCTCTCGATATGGGAGCTCTTCTTGCGGGAGCAAAGTTCAGAGGCGAGTTTGAAGAGCGTCTCAAAGCTGTTTTGAATGAGGTTAAGAAGAGCGACGGACGTGTGATTCTCTTCATAGACGAGCTCCACACAATCGTAGGCGCCGGCAAAGCAGAAGGTGCAATAGACGCAGGCAACATGCTGAAACCTATGCTTGCAAGAGGCGAACTGCACTGTATAGGAGCAACCACATTGGAAGAGTATCGTAATTATATAGAAAAGGATGCCGCACTCGAAAGACGTTTTCAGCCGGTCCTTGTGGAAGCTCCGAATGTTGAGGACACCGTTTCCATATTGCGAGGGCTCAAGGAGCGTTTCCAGCTTCACCACGGAGTAAGGATTCAGGATAATGCTTTGGTCGCGGCGGCTGTTTTGTCCAACAGATATATTTCAGACAGGTTCCTTCCTGATAAGGCAATAGACCTTGTCGACGAAGCTTGTGCAATGATAAGGACCGACATAGATTCTATGCCCGCAGAGCTGGACGATGTATCGCGCAGAGTTATGCAGCTTGAGATCGAGGAAGCCGCTCTTAAGAACGAGAAGGATAAAGCGAGCAAGGAGCGTTTGGAAGCGCTGCAAAGAGAACTGGCTGATAATAAGGAAAGGGCAAACACATTGCGAGCCCAATACGAGACGGAAAAAGACAATATCGCACAGGTTAGAAAGCTGCGCGAAGAGATAGAGCGTGTGCGTCATGATATTGAGAAGGCAGAACGTGAGTATGACCTTAATAAAGCGGCACAGCTTCGCCACGGAACGCTTCCCGAACTTGAAAGAAAGCTTGAGACCGAGGAGAGAGCGACGGCAGAAAGCGGAGGAGCAAGGCTGCTGCGTGAGGAAGTTACAGATGACGAGATAGCTCAAATTGTCTCAAAGTGGACGGGCATACCGGTAACACGCCTTGTCGAAGGAGAAAGGGAAAAACTTCTCCATTTGGACGATCTGCTTCACGAAAGAGTCGTAGGACAGGATGAAGCGGTTCAGTTGGTTGCGGATGCCGTACTGCGCGCCAGGTCAGGGATAAAGGACCCTAAACGCCCCATAGGATCTTTTATTTTCCTAGGCCCGACCGGCGTAGGAAAAACGGAGCTTGCAAGGGCATTGGCAGCATCTTTGTTTGATTCCGAGGATAATATCGTCCGCATAGATATGTCCGAGTACATGGAAAAGCATTCCGTCTCAAGACTGGTTGGAGCGCCTCCCGGATATGTGGGATATGATGAAGGAGGGCAGCTTACAGAGGCAGTGCGCAGACACCCGTACTCCGTCGTTCTGTTTGACGAAATAGAAAAAGCCCACCCGGATGTGTTTAACATACTGCTCCAAATTCTTGACGACGGACGGGTTACTGACAGCCACGGACGCACTGTAAGTTTCAAAAACTGTGTTATCATTATGACCAGCAATATCGGAGCCCAAAACCTTATCAGCGGGATGGATACATCGACAGGCGTTATTTCCGAAGAAGCCAGAGAGAGTGTAACAGCATCTCTGAAGGGACATTTCAGACCCGAGTTTTTGAACAGGGTGGATGAGATAATTTTCTTCAAACCCCTTCGCATGGAAGAGATAACATCTATCGTAAGACTTCTTCTGAAACAACTTGAGGCAAGGTTGCGTGACAGAAATATTTCGTTTGAAGTAGCAGATGAGGCTCTTGTAACTGCGGCACGCAACGGCTACGACCCTGTATACGGGGCGCGTCCTCTGAAGAGGTATCTGCAGAAGAAACTTGAGACACAGATTGCCAGGTTAATTATCGGCGGTGAGATTCCCGACGGTTCGACGATAAAAGTTGAAAGTCAGGGTGGAGATCTTATCGTACACGTCTGTAAGCCTTCAGAAGAGGGTAAATAGAGCAAGATTTGTGGAAGCGGGCGGATTATACCCGCTTCCATGTTTCTCTTTTTTATATATAACAACAATTTCAAGGGGGACGCACAATGCCAATCGGTACAAAAAAACATGAATTCCAAAGTGAAGCAAAGCAAGTTCTTGAGCTGATGATCCACTCTGTTTATTCAAACCCGGATATCTTTTTGAGGGAACTTATATCAAATGCATCTGACGCTATTGACAAGCTTAGGATTGAGTCACTGAGCCACGCAGAGCTTTCTGACATGGCGAAAGACGGCAAAATAGAGATTGATATAGACAAGGAAAAGAGGACTTTGACTATCTCTGATAATGGGATAGGCATGACGGAGGACGAACTTACGTCATACCTAGGAACCATTGCCCGCAGCGGTACAAAAGAATTTATGACAGCAATGCAGGCGGCAAAATCCGGAGCAGGCAGCGACTTGATAGGACAGTTTGGTGTCGGTTTCTACTCAAGCTTTATCGTTGCAGACAAAGTAACTGTTAATACTCTTAAAGCAGGGTCAGACGTAAGTTGCGCATGGGAATCCGAGGGCGATGGAACATATACTATTGCCGAAGGAAGCAGAACAGAGCACGGAACTTCAATAACTCTCCACATGAAGGATACGGATGAAAACAAAGACGGCGAAGACACGAACGACCATGCAAAGGATTATTTGTCCGAGTGGACTCTGCGCGGCATAATCAAAGAATACTCTGACTTCGTTACATATCCCATCATGCTGTCCGACGTTGCAAAGGAAAAAAAGGACGACGAAAAGGAAGAGCCTGTTAATTCCATGAAAGCACTTTGGACTCGTCCCGAAAGTGAAGTTTCAGAGGAAGAGTACAAAGAATTTTATCGTCACATCTCACACGACTGGGATGACCCCCTGGAGAGAATAACATACAAAGCCGAAGGCAGCAGTGAGTTCAGAGCTCTGCTCTATATTCCGTCCCGTCCTCCGATGGATTTATTCTATCAGGACGGAAAGCACGGCGTACAGCTTTATATTCGCAGAGTATTCATTATGAATGACTGCCGCGACTTAATTCCGGAGTATTTGCGTTTTATAAAGGGCGTGGTAGATTCAGAGGACCTTTCCCTTAATGTATCTCGCGAAATATTACAGCAGGACAGACAGACATCCATCATCAAAAACAGCCTTACAAGAAAAGTCCTTGACACTCTCAGAAAGATGAAACAGGAAAACGAGGACGAGTATAAAAAATTCTGGCAGATTTTTGGTATAGTGCTGAAAGAAGGAATAGTATCTGATACAAAGAACCGCGAGCATATAATGAAGCTTTGCCTGCTTGATTCTTCAAACGGCACAAAGACCACACTTGAAGACTATGTAAAGAATATGGCAGACGGACAGAAAAAAATATACTATATCGCGGGAGGGTCTTCTGATCAGCTTGTAAATTCACCAAAACTCGAGAGTTTTAAAAAGAAAGACGTAGAAGTTCTGGTACTTTCTGATGCGGTGGACGAGATATGGGTCAACAACGCGCGTAATTTTGAGGATTATGACTTTGTATCAGTATCTTCGGATGACATAGAACTTCCCGACTGCATGAAAGACGATGAAGCAAAGGAGAAAGAGGCTCTCGCACACAGCGGATTTGTCGGAAGAATTAAAGATTCGCTTGCGTCTCTCGTGGAGGATGTAAAGCTTTCAAACAGATTAGTAGATTCCCCTGCATGTTTTGTTCAGAAAGGTGAACCTATCTCGCCCCAGATGAGAAACTTCTTCCGCTCAATGGGACAGGATGTTCCCGAAGAAAAACGAATATTGGAACTCAATCCGGCCCACCCGTTAGTCAAGAAGGCCGCGGCTGAAGCAGAGAAGGAAGAAACAGACATGAAAGAGTGGGGACTTCTCCTCATGGGGCTTGCCTCTATTTCGGACGGAGAACCGGTACCCGACGGCAAGAAATTTACAGACCTTGTAAGCAGGCTCTTAGAAAAATAATCAGAGAAAAACTTTTATTCGGGCAACAGGACATACACTGCTGCCCGAATTTGTTTTTTAAAAAGCGTATATCACACTTTGCAGCAATCCTTACACATGTTAGACTAGTTCCGCTTACGCAACATGTCATAAGGAGTGATTGCATTGCTGAAAATTTGGATTTGCCTGATAAGCCTCTTATTATCGCTCGGTCCTTCCGCCGAGGCTTACACAACAGCCCGCCCCACTGATTTTATATACAAAACAGGGGCACTCTCTACAAAGATAAACCTTGTTTTTATGCAGCCCTACACAAAAGACATCGATGCAAACGGAGTTTCTCTCTCTGTAAATATTAAGGGAAAGAAAATGCTGAAATCAGCGAATCTGAAATCGGATACGTCACAAATTTTTGCATTCTCTCTGAAAGACTTGCTCGTAACCTCACAGCAGAAAAAATATGTGCAGCTCACTTCGGCAAATATAATACGTAATACAGAAAAAAATCTTTTTACATGGAACATAGAGGGCATTGTCGGAAACATACCCTTTAAGTATGAAACATTATTCACAAAAGAAGAATATTCCATCATAGCCGTTGAGGAGGAAATCTACGCAAAACCCGGCGGCGGAGGGCTTCTCATCCAGTATGCCGGCATTGATCAGGAAACCTCGGATTTAATTTTTTATCTAACCAACGAATCCTCTCTCCCCCACTTCAGCGTCAAGAAAATACGAAAAAGCGACATACCGGGGTATTTCAAATTTTTAGACGGAATTATACAAATTAGGGGCACCCAAAAAGATGGTTCAGAGACATTTATGAAGTACGAGTGGGAGAAACCCCCAAAATCCGCATCGCAGCGGTAGGGAGTCAATCCCGCTAATTGTGTAAACCTCCAAGAAGGTGCAAAATAGAGAGCAC
>CAZBYL010000066.1:0-9712 GCA_964496275.1 uncultured Synergistaceae bacterium
TAAAAAAAGACGTATTTATAGAACCAACCATAAAAGCAAATCGCCGGCGGCTTTCTTTGATATGGCGCAGAAAGTTTGTCGGAAAATACTGAAAAAAGAGGCCTTTTCCTTGTGTTGGCAAGGGATTGCCCCTCTTTTGATTTCGTAAATATGCGTGGTGTACAAATTCTGCCGGGGCAAGGAACACTTGTAAATGACAACAAGCCTGATTGCCCGCCTGCATAGGTTATGCCGTTGGATTAAGTTTTTTCCTTGAGATAGGAGCCTCTATTATTTTGCTTGCCTTGACAAGCCTATCTTTTTATTTTTATAATATATGTGCCGTGTACGACCGCTGCCGGGGAATTGCACCCCGGTTATGTCGGACGGCTTCTTGGTATCTATTTATAGATGCTGAGACTTTGTATTTACTTCTTAACAGAAGAGGGTTCCTGATGGTGTTTGTTTACAAATGCTTGAATCAGGAGCTCTTTTTTATTCCCCATTTAAGATAACCATAAGTGCAAATAGTCTTTCTGAATCTCAATACTTTCGGCAGACATTGCGGCGCAAAACAAAATAGCCCTGAAAATTGGCGAAACAATGGCCTTTTTGATAAAATATGAGCCTACATAGTAAACAAATAACAAGGAGAGAACAAAGTTTAAAAACACCTCTGCCGACCTCGCTTGTCCAGCTTTTTGTCCGCACCCCCGACTCTTTTCAAATCTTTGGCAAAAAGAAACTTGCCTTTTTTATTTATCGTGTAAACAGGAAGTTTCCGCTATCCTTCTTTTGCCTCTAAGCGTGGCTTTTTCTTTTTGTTCTTCCACTGTGATTGAGATTTGTTTTGGGATTATGTGTCTCAGGGTTTCGTATATTTTTATTTTGAGTTTTGGTAAGTCTCTTCCTTCTATGTGCAGGATTAGTGTTCTTTTCCCCTTTTCTCCGCAGAGTGAGACGCAAGATGAGTATAGCTCCGGCAGTGTGCAGAGCAGATCATCGATTCTTTCTATGCTTAGCTTTTCTCTGCTTTCTGAGATTCTGTTTTTTAGCCTGCCTCGCACTTTTCCCAGCCGCGGAAGTTCGCTTCCGCACTCGCATTTTCCCGTAACGAGAGAACCTATGTCCCCTGTCCTATAGCGAAAGAGCGGCATGGCTTCGTTTGCGAAGGTTGTTATTACAATTTCTCCCTCCTGCCCGGATTGCAGCGGTTTTCCCGATATTGGGTCTGTTATCTCTATCAGCAGTGTGTCGTGGCGTATGTGCATTGCGCTTGTCTCAGTGCATTGTACAGCACAGCCGAAGCAGGTCTCTGTCATGCCGTAGTGCTCATAAACTCGGCACTTCCATAGTTCTCTTATCATACCGGGAAGTGATGGCGATATGTAGTCGGCGCTAAGCAAGATGCTTTCGGGACGCAGTAATGGATATTTTCGGCAAAGGCTCATTATCTGGGACGGAATGCCTACAATGGTATCGCGCGCTCTAACAGCTTCCGCGGCATCATCAATATTTTCTATGTTGCCGTAAATGAATGTCGGTGTGCCGTTTCTCTCTATACCCTCTTTCAGCAGGCTGGCTATACTGCCTGGCCTGCTATCTGACATCATTATTAGGCATCTTTTGCCATTGCCTATTATCGGAGCCATTCCCATTTCAAATAGTTTTGCCGTGCGTGAGAGGTCGTTGTCTGTAAAGCAGAGGCGTTTCGGCGCGCCGGTGCTGCCGGAGCTGCAAAGTGAGGTCACTCGGGATATTTTTCTTTGCGGCTCACAGACAAACGAGGCAGGCTCTGCTGTTATTTCATCAGGGTCTGTGAAGGGTACGGAGCTCAGAGCTTCAAGTGAGGTCAGAGATGATATGTCTATAGAGGCAAAGCGCTCGGCGTAAAAATTATTCACTTTTACCGCTCTTCTCATAGATTTTCTTATTTCTCCGAGCTGCCAATCAAGCATAGTTTTGTAATCTATAGGAGCGTCAAAGCCTGTTATTTGCGAGGTCAAAAGTTCGAGAGCCGATATCATTGTTCCGCCTCTTTTCCCGCTATGAAGAGTCCGTATCCACACTTGGAGGCGGCAAGAGTACTCATGTTTCCGAAGAGTTTTTCAAGCGTCTTTTCGTCGCAGTCAAATATCAGCTGCCCCCATAGTTGCATCATTTCCTTGGTGTGGTCTTCAAAGAGAAGTATTTTAAATCCCGCTCTTTCGATACGTTCCATGATTCTCTCTCTGTGTTCTGTTCTACCCATTGCGCCCGAGAATTGTCTTTCTTATTTACGCGCAAAAAAATCGGCTATTTCGCCACCGGGTCGTTCGCCATCGCCGCAATCGGGCTCTTCGATTTTTGAAAAACTGCACTGAAATAATATTCCGTCGCAAGAGGAGTCAGCGAATGGCAGAGAGGAGGCGTCCGCTTCAATACAATCGGAATTTTGTCCTATTACTGATGCGTCTTTGTCTATGCCGGTCATTTTATATTGAGTATTCTCGTTTACATACTTCACACTGCCGCCGATTCCGCACCCTATGTCAGCAAGTACGGCACCGCTGCGAAATCCGCAGAGTTCAAGAGCGCGTTTTGTCATATACAGCCCGCCTGGACTCGAAAGTACACACAGAGACTTCATCTAGCCGTACCTCAATGTGAGATAGTTCGCGCAGAAAGGTACAAGTCTGCCATCTCTTGCGACGTGGAGACTGCACTTGCAAAGCCTTTCTATGTCTATATTGCAAATGTCCTGAAACGCCATAGATGTCACGGTAAAACCGTTTTTCTCAAGGCTTGAGAGAAACGTATCCATATTTTCCAAATCTTCCAGATTTTGCGAAGAACTGTGGTTATCTCTGCGCAGCCACCGCCTGCCGACAAATTCTCTGTTTTTGCTTGCGGGGCTTTCCGAGCCGCAGCAGCATGAGGGAGCGTCTGCCCGTTTTTTTGTCAGAGGGTGGAGCGTCCTGTCGCTTTTGACTATGAAATCTCCGTGGAATCCGCACATTGGATGGTCACAGCGCGAGGGAAAGAGGTTTTCGCACTTTACAAGGCTGTCTGACTGTTTTTCTATTTCAATCATCAACTCATCCAGTGTGTATCTATCAGAGTCGCTCGGTAAAAAGGGGATTCGCCCCATGTATGATACGGGCTGAAAGTGAACACCGCGTACATCGGGAGAACGTGACACGCCGTAGCGCAGAATATCTCCCAAAGAGTCGCTGTTGACGCCGCGCACGACTGTCGGAACCAGTGTCACTCCGAGGCCGTGCTTCGCGCAGTTGTCTATAGCTCTCTCCTTGACCGCAAAGAGGGGGATGCCGCGCAGTTTCTCATATATTTCGTCTCTCACTCCGTCAAACTGCATGAATACAAAAGAGAGCCCCGCATCGGCGAGAGCTTTGACATAGTTTTCGTCCTCCGCGAGCCTTATTCCGTTGCTGTTGAGCTGAATGTATTTGCAGCCGAGCTCCCTTGCGGCGGATACAATCTGCGGCAGGTCGTCCCTCATTGTAGGCTCTCCGCCGCTGAGCTGAACCAGTGTCTCACCGGGGACGACGAAGCTCTTCATCTCACGAATCAGTTCATCAAGCGGCTTGTCTGTATTATTGTTCTTATTGGCAAAGCAGTAGGCGCATTTCAATGTACACCGCTCTGTCACTTCAAGGAGGACGCAACAGGTGCCGTTCTTGTGGTCTGAGCAGAGACCTTTTTCTCTGCACAAAGCGGGGCAGTTTGAAATTTCGCTTTCAGCAAGAGGCTTTGCCTCTCCGTACCATGTCATCATGTTAATTTGATTTTTCCAGACGAGCGCGGAAAAGTCCCCGTGTTTTGGACAGCTTTTCTTAAGGTATGTGCGCCCCTCCGCTGCGGTAAGGCGCGCAGGGATTTGCTCTCCGCATATATCGCAGAGACTATATGTATCTCTTATGACTTTTTCCATCACCGTGCCTACTTGTCCTCTATAGAGACTTCGACCTGGGCCATCTTGCCCTTTGCAAGCTCTTCGGGGATAAATACTTGTCCGCACTTGGGGCAGCGCAGCACGTCTGTGTGAAAAGAGTGATCCAGATAGCTGAAATAGGCTTTGTGTGGTTCAAGCTCAACGTCACAGCGGCTACATATCAGTTTTTTGTTTTCTTCCATGCCACACCTCTTCAAGCTCTATCTTCATCCTGTGGGAGTATGCGTTGTGGACTGCAAAGCCATCCTCCACTGCGGAGTACTCCGCCCAGCAGGTCATGTGCCCTATCTCGCAGTAGCCGATGTTGTGTCCGCTGTCGGGGTCTGTCAGCTTTCGTCCCGTTCTCTCGCAGAAATTTATCACTGCGGCAATGTCATCGTCCAGAATTCTCTCCCTATTTATCTTCGCTTCGATTTCGGAAGAGATGATGAGCTTTGTCGCAGGTTCTTTGCTCTCCTCTTTACCTGTCAGTTCCTTCATGAGAATCTCCTTCACATATTCTCTGTTTCTGCGCCTATGTCCGTAAGTCGGAGGGCGAAGCTCCCGCTCTTTTATTCCCAGAATTATGTCCAGTATGTGCTCCGCGGGCTTTCCTGCTTCGGTGAATATGTCACGGCAGTTTGTACAGTATACTATATACGGAAGCTCCGAGGCAGAGACTCTTCTCTCTGTCAGCCACTTAGCGTAGACGGGGTTTGCAATGGATATCTGACCTCCCCACGAACAGCACTTGGCACTCTCTTTTTCGTATAACAGAGGCACTATTTTACAGCCCGCTTTCTCCGCCAGGGCGCGGACACTATTCTGCGTCTCCGTGAGTTTTCGTGCGGAGCATGGGTCAAATACTGAGACCTCTCTGTTTTCACCTATCTCTATCGGAACTCCGAGCTCGAAGAATATGTCGCTTATCATCTTTCCTCCGATTTCGGGAGTTTTTTCCTTCATCATGGACATACAGGTCGGACAGCCGAATATCACTGTAGGCTTGCCCAAATTATGCCATATCTTTATAAATTCTTTGTGCATATCGTCGTATATGTCTCTGTCACCGGCCCAGAGCGCTGGCGCGCCGCAGCAGTCTGCAAGTATCGCAGTGCCGGGCAGATATTTTTTTAACAGTCGGTATGATTCCGTAACATAGCGCGGCTCCGATGCTCCCATCTGGCAGCCTGGGAAGAATAGGGATTCGCACTTATCGTTTTCCGGAGCATAGAAGAATCTCGCTCTTTCCGAATGTGCAAAGTTCATGTCGTTCAGCCAGAATTCATGGAAGGCCCACGGCATGGCGTTTTTCTTCCTCATGGCGCAGTGGCTCTCGCGCAGGAATATTCCTACGTCTATGGCTTCGGGGCAGACTTCGGCGCATAGGCCGCACTGATTGCAGGTGGAAATCAGCCTCGTCGCCACAGTGCCGTTTCCGTCCAGAGTGCCGGGGTTGACAGTGATGTGGACTTCCTCTTCTATAAGCTTCGGGAACTTACCGAAATACTCCATCATGTCGCAGGATTTAACGCAGAAGTCGCACTTGCACCTTATGCAGCGCTTAGCCTCCGCAGAGGCTTCTTCCTCCGAGTATAAAGTCCCGTTAGACGGGAGAATCTCGCGCGTCTCGGCTTCCTTGCTCAGGTCAAAGCGGATTTTGGTAGGAACATTAGTCTCACCGCTCTTCATATTTCCCGTTTTCAGCCAACCCTCTATGAGGGATGAGGCGCGTAGGCCGTGAGCAATTGCTTCCGCGGAGTACGCTCCCGTAAGAGAGCCTCCCATGAAGATTCCGTTTTTCAATGCGCGGACGTTATTTATCTTTTCCGGTTCGCACTCCATACCGAAGCATGAGCCGTTTTTTCCCGTGGCAATGTACACTGCGTCATATCGGGAAGAGATGCCTTCCAAAGATGTGACATTCTCATCCAACATCAGTCGGTATTTTTCATTTGTGAACTGCTCTTCTATATCTTTTAGGAAAATTTCAGGGGAGAGTATGTTCCATAAGTGCCCGCCGATTCTTTCCTCCCTCTCATATACATCAACGTCATATTTTTTGGACGCAAGGCGCAGAGCGCAGGCGAGCCCGCTTATTCCCGCTCCTATGACGGCTATCTTTTTGCCCTTCGGAGGGAGAGAGTAGTTGTTAGGGGTTCTTCGCGAGGCGTATGCCACTGCCGCTTTTTCCAGCATCCGCAAATTCACTCCGCCGCCGCTCTCTTTTTTCGGGCAGACCTCTTTGCACCCTTCGCAGCATATCTCGGAGACTATGCGCGGAAAAGCCACTGCGTTGACATACAGCCTGTACGCGAGGTTGAAAGCTCCGCGCTCCATGCGCGGTATAAATTCGCGCACATCGAGGCCGAACGGGCAGGCGGATGTGCATGGGGGCAGCTCTTTTTCAAGACAGCAGGTGCGGATTCTTTCCTTCATCTCATTCATGATTTACTCCGTAGGCTCTATATATCCAAATTCGCCAAGGAGCTCCTTGGCGCGGAAGTACGTAGCCTTCATAAGCTCGGGGCAGATTGTGGCTTTTTCGTAGGGACTGCCGTGAACAATATCCTCGCAGTTTATCGATCCGTACTTTGCGCAGAGTTCCTCACCGAACCAATATGTCATCTCTTTTGTCATTTCCGTGTTCTTTTCGTCAAAAAGGGCCAGCATACAGACAGCACCGGTCAAAGCTCCGCATGTAAGTCCGCTGCGCATGCCGTCACAGAGAGCGCGCGACGCTTTCACAAACTGATCGTTGGACTCCCCGCGCAGCAAAAGTCCCATCGCTATGAGAATGCCCGAGCAGCAATGCCCTTCTACTTTGAGCTGGTACATGAGTTTCAGTTCGTCTTCCATCTACGCTCACCCTCCCTCTATATAATAACTCCGGGCCGCACAAAGTAACGGCCCAGAGTTATTGAACTTTTAGAATATTTATTTTTTCCTAGAAGAACTTCTCTCCCGCGCCGCCGAGTGAGCGGAAGAAGTCAGGCTCGCCCTCGTATTTGACGGGGTTGGCCTTCATATCCTCAAGCTCTTCGTAGAGGTCTGAGCCGAGGAAGTACTTCTGCGGAACTTCGGGTTTTTCGCCCTTCGCTATCGCGTCGATTCCCGCCTTTACCTTCTGCGGTGTCGCGGGGATTTCGTGGATGCGCACACCGCATGCGTTGTTGATGGCATTAAGAACGGCAACGTGTCCCGAAGACTGGAACGCTTCGGATGCTCCCGATGAGCCGAAAGGTCCTACTTCATCGGGGCGCTCATAGTGAATTACGTTGATGACATCGGGAATATCCTTGATATAGGGAACTCCGCTCGATGCTATATTGGTGTGCTTCTTGACGTCCTCATAAATTTCGCTGAGAGCGAAGCCTATGCTGTGGGAGATTCCGCCGAACGCCTGTCCGTTGACTGCCGCGAGGTTTCCGACCTTGCCCACGTCGTCCACGCATGTGAAGCGAACAACCGTCGTCTTGCCAGTTGCTGTGTCCACTTCGACTTCTGCCATGTTCAGGCAGTATGTGTATGAGGGGCTCGGATCGCCTATGCCTGTGTTCGGGTCGAGGCGGCAGAGTCCTTCTACACTCGTGCAGGACCAGCTGCCTACGTACTTTGTCTCTATGCCTTCTGCCTTCATTTCGTCATAGGTGCGGAATGTGCCGTCGGGCTTTTTCATCGCGTTGATGAGCTTGTCCGCCGCGGCCATTGTTGCTCTTCCGCTCATATAATGAGTGCGGCTCGCTCCCGACATGCCGCTGTCGGGGCAGAGCTTTGTGTCATTCTGTACGAGCTTTATCATATCTGGTGTGACACCAAGGGGCTTCAAAGCTTCGAGCGTCAGCATAAGAGAGCCTATGTCCCCACCCTGTCCGAGCTCCTGATATGTATCATACTTTGTGAAGGTTCCGTCCGGGTTAAGTTCGATAGCTGCGGAAGCTTTGTCTGTCCCACCCTCTGTAACGTTGAATCCGCCCCATGCAAGGCCGACACCGCGGCGCTTTTCGCTCGTGCCTTCCGCCTTCGCTTCGGTTACTGCTTTATCATAGTATGGCTTCATTATATTCATCATCTCTTCCATGGGATACTGGCGGAAGGGATAGCTGTTGATGTTTGTCTCTCCTGGACGGCCGATATTGCGGTAGCGGAATTCAAACGGGTCGATTCCCGCCTTCTCCGCAAGCATATCCATAAGAGCTTCGCTCAGGGTGTATGCCTGAGGAGAGCCATAGCTGCGGTATGCCGTGCCGAAGTTGTGGTTCGTGTTGGCAACACGGCAGAGCCCTGCAACGTTTGGTATAGTGTAGGGGAAGAATGCAAAGCGTGCCTGCTTTGTGAAGCAGTCGTCGCCGCCCCATGAGTACGCACCGTGGTCAAGTCCGAATTCAAATTCGGCGGCTGTAAGCTTGCCGTTCTTGTCACATGCAAGGCGTCCGTTTGAGTGGCACGGGCAGCGTTTGCCGGAGAAGTGTTGGTGCTCCTCATAGCTCATGGAGAGAGCCACGGGTGCGTGCATTACCACCGCAGCTGCTCCCGCAAGGCAGAGGTCGCCCGCGTTTGTCGACCAGCCGAAGCTCGCTCCCGTCGGGTTCATCATGACACGGAGCTTTGATGTCGGGATGCCAAGGCAGTTTCCTATGCGGCTGATGGAGGAATAGACACCCTGAGACTTACACTGGAAAGTGAGCATATCGTCCTCGTCAAAATATGCCTGCACTGAGTCGCCTTCAATAGAGAGGTGCGGTTCGCGCGAAGAGTAGAAGCTGCCCTCTACACTGTACGGGGCTTCATCTATTACAGATGCGACCTTTGTCGGCTCTTCAAGTCCTACGCCCTTCAAGACGGGCTGTTTGCAGAAGATGTTCGGTGTGTCTTCGTGGATATTAAGAGCATCGGGCATGGCCGCTTCGAGGAAGCTAAGGTACTCGGGGAGTTTTTCTATCTCTACTTTGACCTTTGCCGCCGCTGCGCGCGCATGTTCCTTAGTATCCGCGACAGCCAGCGCCACTACGTCGCCGTAGCGGAAAATCTTATCCTCCGCAAGAACCTTGCGGCTAGGAATTCTTACCGTGCTGCGCTCGTGGAAGTTCGCCTCAGCCATCACGTTTGTTCCGCCAACGGCCTTGAGCTCTTCTGCCGTAATAATTTTGGCTACGCCCGGCATCTTTGACGCTTCGTCGCTGTCTATCTTGAGTATGCGCGCATGGTGAGCGAGGCGGGGCTGAACGATTGCCACGTGGTACGCAGCGGGCATCTTAAGCTCCTGGTCGTCGCCGTAGTCCGCAAGTCCACAGACCTTTGCCAGCGACGTCGGGCGCACGAGCGGCTTGCCGTAATATTCGCCGTCCGTCGGAAGTTTAACCTGTATATCTTCTATTGTAGCTTCGCCGCGCACAACCCTTGCGGCATCCATTACCGCGTCCACTATCTGCTTGTAGCCCGTGCAGCGGCATACGTTTCTGTGCTTGTGGAACCATTCGCGGACGTCCTCCCTCGTTGGATTATTGTTGGAAAGCAGCAGAGCGTAGGACGAAACGATAAATCCGGGCGTGCAGAATCCGCACTGCACAGCTCCGTTATTCATGAAAGCAACCTGAATCGGGTGGAGGTTGGAGGGAGTACCTATGCCTTCTACTGTGACAACCTTGCCGTACTCCTCTATTCTGCCCATTTTGCGCGTGCATGAGCGTACAAGCTCTCCGTTCAGCATGACAGTACAGGAACCGCAGACACCTATTCCGCAGCCGACCTTAACGCTTGTAAGTCCGAGACGCCTTAGAACATCCGCCAGTGAGTCCT
>CAZBYL010000067.1:0-9140 GCA_964496275.1 uncultured Synergistaceae bacterium
TGAAAGATTCTAAGATGAAGAAGATAGCCACTTTCTGCTCGCCTTTGAAGTCCAAATTTGGGATTCCGAGGCAGAGCGGTATAGTCCCCGAACTTGCTGGAACGATTGTCCTTGAGAAGGAATTTCGCTCCAAAGAGGCTGTGCGAGAAATTGCAGCTATTGCACCCTCCCCGGGTGTTTCGGACGCATGAGATACAGACCGTTTGATTCGATAAAAGAGCATCTTGACTCGGTTTTGGACAGAGTCACAGCAAAACAGATAGGACTTGTCACACCCGAAGCCGGAGACTATCCGGATATAAACAAGCTGATTGACTACCTTGAGGGAAGGGAGATTGCCATTTCCTTTGCCTCTTTGAGAATAGACAGACTTACAGAAAAAATGATACGAACCCTCACTCTCGGAGGAAGGCACAGTATCACGGTTGCTCCCGAAACAGGAAACGACTCTCTTCGTTTTTCCTGCGGCAAAAAATTTACAAACGACTTTATTTTGGAAAAACTTTCTTTGGCAGCCGAATATGGGATAAATCAGGTAAAAATGTACTTTATGGTAGGATTGCCTGAGGAAAGTGACGAAGATATCTCTTCTATTTCCGAGCTTTGTCGGCGTATAATTAGTGAGACGGGGCAGAATCTTATTCTGTCTGTCAACCCGTTTATACCGAAGCCGGGCACTCCGTGGAGCAGAGTTCCGTTTTCCGGCACAGCAGCAATCCGAAGGAAGTACAACATGCTATCTTCCGATATAAGAGCCATGAAGAAGAAAGCTCCGCAGCTCCGCCTGACGAGCCCCAAAGAGTCAGAGCAGGAGTTTGACTTGGCTTGGTACGGATATGGGGACAGTCTTAATCTTGCGAATGTGATATCATGCGGTGGCAGAGCTTCTTCAAATACACACTCCGACAGGAGAAAAACTTTGGAAGAATTGGATTTGCTTTTCTGATTTACGGAAGGAGGATTTGTGATGGTTACCAGAAAATCTCATAGCCGAAAAGAAAAGAAGGCGATGGCAACCTTCGGACAGTTTATCCTGCCTCTTGCCGTTGTCATGGCTGCTGCGCTCATGTTTTTCAGCGTAAAACTTTTCTTCTTGGATCCTCATGACGTGACAATAACCGACAATACAACAAGTGTGAGTGTGAATAACCTTCACACAGAGCCCGGTTTACATCAGACTGACAGCGATCTTGAGAAAATAATTACAGAGCAGGAAGCGCCTAAAAAAAACGATGTGAAAAAGCCTGTTGAAGGGAATACCAAAAAAACGAATGCAGTTGTTTCGCAAAAAAAAGATGCTGCGAAAAACGAGCCTAAAAAGAGCGAACTCAAGAAGAGCGAGCCTAAAAATAATGTTGTTAAAACACCTGTAAAGCCCGCTGTTCTACCTCAAAAACAGCCTCAGACCTCCAAACTGCCTGTAACAGAGAGTAAGAGCGCTGCAAGGTGGGATGTCCAGATAGGCGGCTTTTCCGTAAAAGAGGGCGCTCTCGAAACTTTGCGGAAAGCAAGGGGTGAGGGCTACAGCGTGTATATTTCCGAGAGCACAATGAATGATAAACCGTTTTATAAAGTCAGGGTACGAGGCTTTTCGGAGAAGAAAGACGCCGCAAAGCTGGCTTCGGAGATAGAGGCAAAGGGCTATCCCGTCTACCTTGTTTACAACAAATAGTATTACGAAAGGTTGCTGCGCACATGGCTGGTTTTGTTAAGGAAGTTACTCCGAGACTTGCTGCTATAGACTATGCCGCAGAGGCGATGTCATTCCCATGGAAATTAAACTCGGCTGAGGTGAGCCTTTATGCCGCTCTCGGCAGAAGAATAAGCTGCGGCCTCTTTGCCGACGCTCCGTATCCTCCATATACCAGAAGTCTCCGCGACGGCTATGCGGTTCAGAGCACGGATGTTGTCGCCGCTACGCCCGGAACCCCCACCTTTCTGAAAAAAGTCTGCGATGTACCAATGGGTGTGATTCCGGATTGCGCCGTTTTTGCGGGAGAGGCTGCATCCATCCCAACCGGCGGAGTTCTTCCGTCCGGAGCGGATTCTGTTGTGATGCTGGAAGACACGGATATTACAGGCGGATGGGTTGAAGTTCGCAGGGGAATCCAGTCCGGAGAAAATGTCATACAAAAGGGCGAAGAATTTCCTTCCGGCTGCATGATAATGAAAAGGGGAGAGCTTGTTGATTTTCGCACCGTGAGCCTTCTGTCCACGATAGGTCTCGACCATGTTCCCGTACAGGAACTTCGCATTCGCGTACTGAGTACCGGTGACGAAATTGTCCCGGTTGATACAGAACAGCTTCCCCCCGGCTGCGTAAGGGATGTAAACGGCATGGCCGTCTGCGCCCTTCTTGCCAAATATGGATTTCCCGCCGAATATCGCGGTATAGTAAAAGACGACGCGGAAGAATTTGAAAAAAGAGTGCTGGCCGAACTGGCGGAGTGCGATGTCCTCATATTGAGCGGAGGTTCATCGGTCGGCGTCAGAGATAACTGTTCGCGTGTATTGGAAAACCTTCCCAAACCGGGGCTGTTGGTAAGGGGAATAAACATAGTTCCGGGGAAGCCGACTCTCATAGCCGGCTGCGCCGAAGAAAAAAAACTTGTCGTGAGTTTGCCGGGACACCCACTCTCCTGCGTATCGGCCGCTTTTACGGTGCTTCTCCCTCTCTTGCTGAAAATGTCCTCGAATGATGCCATATTTCCGAAACACAGACTCTTTCTTGAACTTTCTCGTGACCTTAACGCAAAGACAGGACCTGAAGAATTTACTCCATGCACTGTCGGGTCGGACGGGAAAGCTTACCCAATATCGGCAAAATCAGGATATATATCCGTGCTTTCAGATTCCGACGGACTGATCCGCGTTCCGGAAGATATGGAAACCGTTAGAGCGGGAGAGCATGTGGAGGTGTGGTTATGGTAAAAAATTATCCAGAACACATATCGCTGGAAGAAGCGATTTCCGTTATAAAAGAATCATTTGAAAAATTTAAGGTTTCCTTCTCGGAGGAACTGAATATATCCGATGCTTTGGGACACGTGCTTTCCTCTGACATCACAGCAGGAAGAAATGTTCCTCACTACGCCGCGTCCGCCGTTGACGGCTATGCTGTAGAGGCATCTTTGACGATAGGGGCCTCTTCCGCCACTCCGTCCGTCATAAAAAAGGGACTATACACATGGATGAATACAGGCGCCGAGGTGCCGTCGGGAGCCAATGCGGTGCTTATGGTTGAGGACTCGTCGCAGGATGGGGACGACCTTATTGCGTACAAGGCTCTCACCCCTTCCGCCAATGTGCGCCCGTTGGGGGAAGATGTCATGGCGGGGCAGATAATAGCGCGCGAGGGCGACACAGTATCGCCCGCTTTTGTCTCTCTCTTCCTATGTGCCGGTATAGAACGCGTGCCTGTTGTGAGAAAGCCCAGGACACTCTTCATTCCCACGGGAGACGAAGTCATATCAAAAGAAGAGTGGCTTGCGGACCCTAAACCCAAGTCCGGCACAGTGGCGGAGAGTAACTCTCTCTTCATCGCATCTTCCTTCCGAAAATGGGGGTATGAAATAGATATCTCGCAAATAATACCTGACAATCCGGATATCTTAAGCGAGCGCGTAACCCGCGGAACTGCCGATTACGATATTGTGCTGGTCGGGGCCGGATCGGCAAAGGGCAAAAGGGATCACACATTTGAAGTCTTTGAAAAACTTGGCAGGGTCATATTCCGCTGGCTCCGCATGAAGCCAGGCAGACCCGCTATGGCAGCGGAAATCAACGGCAAGCCCGTCATCTGTATGCCGGGTTTCCCGATGTCAACGGCTGTTGTGCTTTGGAGCATTGTCTATCCTCTGCTTGCATTTCTATCCGGCAGGAAGGGCAGTGAAGAAGAGCTTATCAAAGAGGCTGTCGGAAGGACCGAGGACATATCGGCAAAGCTCCTTGTCCAACACTCTTCTCCCGCCGGGATAGAGGAGTGGCTCAGAGTCAAGACGGCAAAAGTTGGAAATACTCTATACAGTTGGGCTCTGACTTCCGGAGCGAGCGTCCTCTGGGCTCTTGCGGAATCGGATGGCATGGCGCTCCTTCCTCCCTCGGCGCTTGAATGTGAAAAAGGTACGGATATAACTGTCTGGCTCACGGGGAGTGTTGACTTCAAAAACAGAATACTGTTCCAAGGTTCGGACGACCCCGCGATTCAGCTTCTGGTGACTCCCATAAAGAGGCGCGGAGGGGACTTTGTTTCCCGTGCGGTCGGGAGTATGGCGGGACTTGCCGCACTGGGGCGCGGCGAATGCCACATAGCGGCCGCGCACTTGCTGGACGATAGCGACGGGATATACAATGACAGCTTCATAGAGAGATTCTCATCAGGGCGCAAATGGCACAGAGTTCTCGTATTCTACCGTATGCAGGGACTCATTGTGCAGAGCGGCAACCCAAATAATATCAGGAGTTTCGAAGACTTTTGCCGGGGATATTTCGTATTCTCAAACAGACAGCCCGGCGCCGGAACAAGGGTTCTGTTTGACCACTACCTTAAAAAATACGGAATGGCTCCATCGGATATAAAGGGGTACACACAGCAGTGCACCACGCACATGGAAGCGGCAAACAGAGTTTACACGGGGCTTGCCGATGCCACATTGGGAATAAAATCCGCCGCGGACGCGCTGGGGCTGGACTTTGTCCCGCTTGCGGAAGAACCGTACGAACTTGTAATTCCCGATGAATACATAAATCACCCGACGATAACCGCTCTTCTTGACAGCCTGAAAGACCCCGAATGGAAGTCAAAAGTTGAGAGCATGGGAGGTTACAGATGGCCTTCCTGAGAGACGACTACGGACGCACCCTGAATTACGTCAGAATATCGGTAACAGACAGATGCAACTTTAGATGCACCTACTGTATGCCGCCGAACGGTGTGGAATGTATCAGCCACAGCGAAATATTGCGCTACGAAGAAATAAGCCGTCTGTGCGCCGCTTTTTGGAACTTGGGAGTCAGAAAGTTCCGTTTCACCGGAGGAGAACCCCTTGTGAGAAAAGGCATGGTGCCCTTTCTGCGTAGCCTTAAAGGTGAATTTCCCGAAATGAAAATAGCGCTCACGACAAATGCCTCTCTGTTGGAGCCTTATGTTTTTGAACTGCACGATATGGGGATTCACTCTCTTAACATCAGCCTTGACACACTGGACAGGGAAAAATTTGCATCGATAACGAGAGTGGGCAACATAGACACAGTTATTTCCGGAATAAGGTCGGCTGTATCGGCGGGAATATCCAACATAAAACTTAATACCGTACTCATAAGAGGTTTCAACGACACGGAAATATGTAATCTCCTCGAATTTGCCGGCAATGAGAAAATTATGCTTCGTCTGATAGAATTCATGCCGCTCGAAGACTCCGTATGGAACAAAGACGCCTTTATAAGCGGAAGCGAAATACTGAAAATGCTGCCGGGCGGCGATAGCTGGGAGGCGGAAAAATCAGGCCGGCCGGAGGATGGCCCCGCTCAATACTACCGAAACGCCAAAACGGGAGCCTCTATAGGCATAATAACCGCGGTATCAAACCATTTCTGCCGGCACTGCAACAGACTCAGGGTATCGGCCTCGGGCAATCTTCGCACATGCCTGTTCAGCCCGACTGAAATCGCTCTCAGAGATTACATTGCCAAAGATGACATAGGCGAACTCGAAAATAAAATAACAGAAAGCGTTAAAAGCAAACCCAAATGCTGGAATGACATAAGAACGGGCAAGCTCCACATGTCGGGAATCGGAGGATAACAAATGGCGGAATACACACATTTTGACAGTGAAGGGCGTCCGACACTGGTTGACGTCAGCCAAAAAAACATTACAAGCCGCACTGCGTGGGCTGAAGGCTGGGTAGAATTACCCGAAACAATTTATGAAGTAGTCTCGAAAGGGAATGTTAAAAAGGGAAACCCTTTTCCCATAGCCGAGCTTGCCGGAATAATGGGAGCAAAGAAAACGCCCGACATAATTCCTCTCTGCCATACAATCCGACTTGATAACGTGAACGTCAGATGCACTCTCGACCACGAAAAGAAAGCCGTGAAAATAACGTGCGAGGCTACAGCCAACGAAGTTACCGGCGTTGAAATGGAAGCTCTGAGCGGGGTATCCATAGCAGCTCTCTGCTTTTATGACATGTGCAAGGGACTCGACAAAGGAATGATAATCCGCGACATTCGCCTTCTCAGAAAAACCGGGGGCAAGAGCGGCGAATGGAACGCAGGAAAGGGGTACACAAAATGAGAATACACAGATTATACGCTCCGTCTCTGATAGGCGACCACACACTATGCTACATACACAAAAATGCGGCCGGTGACAGTTGCGTCAACGAAGTTCCCATAACGGTGAGCTATTCGTGCTGCGGAGAGGACATAGACGCCCGTCCCGAATCGGCATCCTCAATGACACTGGTGCTTCCTCCGCACACTCACTTGAACGGCGGAGATTTTCTCAGCATAGGCGAGGAAGATTGTCTGCTGTGCTGGGACGAGGAGCAAAGAAGATTTGAAGTGAAAAAAAATGGTTTTATAGGCACATCGTCCCCGATTCAAATATGGCGTCCCATATCCGTCGCGGTACTCACCATAAGCGACAAGGGCAGCCGCGGCGAAAGAGAGGACACCGCAGGTCCTGAGCTTGAGTCGCTCGTATCCCTGATAGGCGGAGTTGCTGCGGAAAGAAAAATAGTTCCGGACGATAAAGATACCATTGCCAAGTCCGTAAAAGAGTGGGCCGAGAAGGGGTACAACCTCGTACTGACAACGGGAGGCACGGGGCTCTCCGAGCGCGATGTCACTCCCGAAGCTCTCATGTCCATCGCCGAAAAAACAGTGCCGGGATTCGGTGAAATGATGAGAATAAAAACTCTTGTACACACACCTCGCGCATTCCTCACAAGAAGCATTGCTGTAATCACGGGCAGGACGCTCGTTATAGCATTCCCCGGAAGTCAGAGAGGAGCGAAACAGTGCTTTGAAGCAATATCCCCCGCACTTCGCCACGGAGTTGAAACCTTAGCGGGCTGGGACGGAGAGTGCGGCAGCACACACCATAAACACAAATAGCGCCCCCTGCAAATCATGCAAACAGAAAACGGGAATCTGCTTTAAGTGCAGACTCCCGTTTTTATTTTAAAATCGATAACCAGGATTTATCTTACTTTGCTTGTGTCCTGATTTGCCGTTTTTTTGTTGGCGCGTGAAAACGCATCTGCGGGCCAGAAGAGGCCTGCTCCGTCATTAAACTGTGTCTTGTTCGACGTCTCTCTTGTGTACTGTGACGCACCGTAGTATTTGCTTGTTGTTGAATCTTCTTTATTCATCATCATATTAAATCCCCCTATATACAAGTCCATAAGAAAGACACAGAACACACACGCAAAGAGCGCGCGATTATGCGAAACGCGATTCTAATGTCAGGGGATTTTATTCTATCTTATGCGCTATCTTGGTGTAGAGAGATGAAGATATATTTGAAATATATGAGACTTGTGATTTGGAAACTTTAAGCATAAACGGATCAACGGAGGGAGTCCCGGGCACGGCTGCTTTTTCGTATACCGGAGAAAAGGCCGCGCGTGTACGCTGTATTGCGCCTTCGTTTTCCGCCGCATCGCTGCCAAACGAAAGAATCGCGGGAGCCGCGCCCCGTTCGTTGAGTTTATTCGAGAGATCATCGATGGGAGCCGTAAGTGTGTCTTCGATGTTCTCAGGTGCACGGGATGCGTTCAAAAGCGAGTTACTGAGTTCATAATATTCCGTATTTGCGGAACATTGTCCGCTAAAAACAACGGCAAGCATGAGGACGGCAAAAATCAGCGTAAACACTTTGCTTACGGAAAAAGCCCGGCTGCACTTCATTTTACACACCCCCATCTGAGAAAAATAAACTATGCAAATAATATATACCTTTCTATATCCGATGAGTCAATCTGTCAAGGATAAATAGTGCGAAATGTCCGGAATATGCCTTCAAAGTTAAAAAGAATAAATTATCAGAATATTATGCGGTGTTTTTCTCGTTATAAATATAGCAAAACCGTACAAAACTTAGAAAAACCAGCTTTACCGTGAATGGTTAAATATCTCAGATGCTTACACGCCATTTACACGCCGACAAAAAAGAGCCCTTCGGCGCACGGATTCCGAAGGGCTCTAAATGTCTTGCTATCAGTGAGTGTATGCATGGTGGAGCTGAGGCGATTTGAACGCCCGACCCCTTCCGTGCGAGGGAAGTGCTCTCCCGCTGAGCTACAGCCCCGCATAAGTCACGAGGGTAATTTTATCACGTTGAGCTTTCTTGTCAACTGCGTATATCTTATTTGCCTGCCAATGGTCAACTGTAAAACTAATCCGACACCAATCTCTGTGTCAGCTCGGAATAACTTCTGCAAATTTTACGGATTCGAGTGTGTAGGGATAACCCCAGCAAGAGACACTTACCGTCTCCTTCGCAGATTTTCGCCCCGTATCGTCTCCCGCAGTGTTTCGCCCTTATTGTCTCCCCGCATAAGCATAAGTAGAGAGCCAAAACGATGCATTTTCGTTTTGTGCGAATCACTTAGTTTGTCCATCAGAGAACCAAATCAGCGGTTTTCTGATTTGTGTGAATCGCTTAGAGTGTTCATCAGTGCCTCAGTGCGGGGTAAAGCGGCGTTGGTTTTGGCTCTTCGGGACCTTAGAACTAAAGCCGCTGTAGCCCGCACAGGGGCATTGAATATTACGCACCCAATGCAACATGATTCCGTTTTTTTGCGCTAACAACATCACGTGGGTGCTGGGTACATCACAACGCCGGCGACGAGTACACCGTTACGACACAGACGAGTACATGAACTAATCTAATGTCGTGGGCAAACGATTGACAAACTACCGACGGGCAATCGGCATTCTGCCGACGCACCACCGATAAACTATTACTGTGATTTTTCGAAAGTAATCCCGTCACCATTCCGCCAGCTTGAGGTGCGGCATTTTTTGTATCAAAAGAGCAAATTTTTCTATGTCGTATTTTGTTGGTTTTATCGGGTTTTTCAGCTTCGGTAATATCTTGGAAAATGTTGCTGTCACTGTGTTTAGCATAG
>CAZBYL010000068.1:0-9094 GCA_964496275.1 uncultured Synergistaceae bacterium
GTAGGTAGATAGTTTGGTTATTTATGATGTCTACTTTAGGGGGTGCACTACAAAGCATTGCGGTCAGACGATGAGGTGGAACGCCGCTTGAGTATTCCGCATCTACAAGCGCACCTAACTTTGGGGGGAAGGCTTTGAAGGCGTTGTTTAATATACTGTGAGTTTGCTTTTGACTATGATTTTTTGAATTTGTCTAGTTTACAAAACCTCCAAGAACAAGAAAAGTCCCAACGTGTCCAATTTATACAGTTTGTGGGCGGCCAGAGAGCCAAATCACCGCTCTTGTGATTTGTGCGAATCGGCTGGTTGTTACATTGGGAAGTTGCTCTTAAAGCCTTCCCCCCTTTGTGGGGAAGGTGGCTGCGGATGGTTCTTCCGCAGACGGATGAGGGGTGCTCTTGACCTTGGTTTTGTAGTTTTACTGACGTTAAGCCCCAAAGCCGCAAACCCCCAAAGTCAAAAGCACTCCTCATCCGTCAGTGCACTTGACTTTGACCTTGACCTTGCTTTTGGAGTCTGTCACACTTTCCTGACGGTCATCAGCAGCTCTGTTTTTGTTGGCTCGTAGTAGTAAAATTCCACTTCTCTTGTCCCGCTCTCAATGGTGTATGAGTATCTGTAGTGGCCGTTTTTCCTCATGCCGGAGATGATGGCTCTTACATCGGACACTCTGGCGTACTCCTCTTTTTGGCACGGAAGAACGTGATTCATTCTGATCTCACGCGCCGCCTCTTCAAAGTTTCCTATTTTTCGCACGGTGTGAGTGTTTTTGCCGTCGTTTGCATATAGCTCATAGATTAGTGTGTCCGTGTGGAGGATGGAGATATACTCAAAGCCGAGAGTGACCAGGACTTCAAGCAGCTTTTGCAGACGGAGTCTGTCCTGGTCGTTTCTTTTAACTACATTTTTCTGCATGGGGCGGGGCAGTACGTGTGACATGTGCTGATAGGAGGACTCTTCCATTGCCGGCCTGTAGATCGCGTAATCGCACTTTCCGTTTCGTTTCACATGGTAGAGCGCAATGTCGGCTTTTTTGTAGAGGTCGTCAAAACTGTCCAAACCGCAAGTGCCGGCCGCAATGCCGATGCTTCCATAGACGCGCAGTTCGGCAAGCTTTTCTACCAGGGCTCTTATGTGTGAGCTGAGCTTTGTTTCGTCTCGTGCTCCGTCAAGAAACGCCATAAACTCGTCTCCGCCGATGCGCCCGACGATATCGGTGGTTCTGAAGTGGGAGGCAAATGTGTCGGCAAATAGCTTTATGGCTGTGTCTCCGCTTTTATGCCCCAAGCTGTCATTTATACTTTTCAGCCCGTCCAAGTCGGCTATGAGCACGGCACAAGGAAAGCCCCGTTTCGCTTCCATTCTCTGTTTTATCATTGATTCCGTGGTTGTTTTATTGTAAAGCCCCGTCATACCGTCTGTCTGAGCCTGCTTTTGCGCGGACAGAGCGGCATTTTTTTCTTCTGTTATGTCGTTGACCACAGTGTAACTTTTTATGTTTTGCGTGTAGGGATCCTGTATCATCTGCAGCTTTGAGCATACCCAAACGCGGCGTCCGTCCGGAAAAGTAATGTTCCAGTCGTTTTGGCGCTCGCGTATGCCGTCCGTATAGAGGGTTATCAGGTGCTCCCTTGAGAAAAAGAGACGAAATTCGCCGCTTGATTTTTCATCAAGAAATTTATCCGCAATGTAATTCACAAACTCATCTCTGCGTAGGCCGAATTGCGGGAAATCAGCAGGGAGCATGTCCCCGCCGAGTTTTTCGACGGTGTTGGCCGTGACATCAGTCTCAAAAAAACTATTTTGCTGCCGCTGTTCGCAAGTTCTATATTTTGGAGGTAGAGCTCGTAGGCAAGTTCCTTTTCATGGCTCTCCGTGATATCGGCGAAGGAGATTGCCGCGTACTTGGGCTTTTCTCCGGAAATTTCAATAATGGAATACTGGACGTCTATCCACCTTACAGCTCCGCTTTGCCTCTTAATATGAAGTTTTGTGTGCCCCGTGGGGATTTGGGACATTATATCGCGGAAAAAACTGCGGCAGTCCTCAACGCTGTCGTCCAATATAAAACCGGACTCTATCAATGAGTCGGGTACGTTTTCCATTTTTGCGGGCGGGTACAACTTTTGAGCGGTATTCTTGTCTATATAGGCTGTTTTTGTATCTATGTCATATCTCATAAGGTGTCTGTCCGAGTGCGCGGCCACTATCTGCAAGAAGCGGGCGCTTTCCTTTACAGCCTTTGCTTCGATATCTTTTTCGTGCTGCAGCGTGGTATCTTCCAACGTTATAATAGCCTTTGACGGATGCCCCTCACGGTCGTAGATGCTGATAAACTTGCCATACTCCCAACACCATGTACCATCCGCGCACTTTGTATAAAGCTCGGCTGTGCCGTTTCTTTCTCCGCGTGCAATGGAGTCGTAGAATTCGTGAAAAGGCGCGATGCTCTGCTTATCCAGCTTTTTTTCAAGATGGGCGGGAGCGTCGGGAATAACGGACATTACTCCGTGCTTTTTTGCGTAATCATCTGAAACTGTGAGTGTGCGCGTCGCTACATCATAAAAGCAGACGGTTCTTCCGCAGTGAGTTATCGCCGTGCGATACTCCTCGTCCCTTGCCAAGAGCGCGGCCTCGGCCTCTTTTGCCTCCGTAACGTCAAAGAAGACCACGTTTGCGACAACCACATCCGCACTGCGCGAAAATGCGGAAGCGCGAATATTTATCCACTTCTTTTTGCCCTTGTTCGTCTTTATGCGGTATGAAAAGTCTATATCCTTATTTTCATCGATGAGAGCCTCTATATGCTTTGTGAGCAGCGGCCTGTCCTCGGGCACCATCAGGACGTCAAAGCCGCCCTTTACTATCTCCGAGAACTCATCCTTTGAACACTCAAAAAGCTTAAAAACACCGTCGCTCAAATAACTTGCATAAACAGCGTCATGAGAAAGCTCATACCTTGCAAGCCCGCCGGGAATATTATTCGCCAGCACCTCAAGGTCATTCTGAAGCTGCACAATATCCGAAACATCAGTGCAGTAGCAGAGCGTAAAGGAGTGACCGCTCTTATCCGTATACTTATGGCTGCAATCCCGAATCCAGATACAACTGCCGTCCTTCCTGCGGATCCTGTATGTGAAAAGAGCGTGGGTGTCAGATTCCATTTCGGAGACGGAAGAGTACATAGTGCTTCTCACATCTTCGTCTGCTATAAGATTTATAAAAGCCCCTGATGCGGAGCGGGAGAGTTCCTCAAAATTGTCATATCCCAGCATCGTAACAAAAAATTTATTGGCATACCTCATGCTGAACTTGTCGGACAAATCGCAGCACACAAGCCCGGCCGGCATGTAGGAGTTAAAAAAATCCGTTACAAGAGACTTGAGTTCTTCACCCGACAGCATAAGGCAGACCCCCCGGTGATACAATATATTGACCTTGCCGTGCAGCGATGAGCAAACCCTGAGCGGAACGGAAGGTTACAATATATTGTACTAAAAGGACAATTGACAGTCAACAGGGAAAAATTGTAAATTGTAAGAATTCTTAATTGCCGGAGTAACTTAGACCCCTCTGCCTGTCGGAAGCTGCTCACATTCTGCCGCGCATTGCCGTTAGTGCGCAGCGAGCCAGCAGAATTCTCGAAAGAAACTTGCTGACGCCCATGCCGTATGCCGTAATAAAAAGACAGAATTGATAAAAATTCATCTGCTCTATGCCGAAAAACCAAAAAATAAGCGGCACTAAAACAGCGGAAACACCTGCCGTAATGATACAAATAACAATCGTCAGAGGGAAACTTCTTCGCGGCAGAAGCTCCGCAACCCCGTTTCCCGCAGGAAGCTGCGCCAAAGCGGCAAGCTCCTCGTCTGTCGTATCACTCAAATTATCCCGCACATTCTTAAAAATCGCCCTCGTCAGAATCACGCTCGTAATAATGCCGAAAATAATACCCGTCAGCCACATACCGCTCGCCTTGCTCGGATAAATAAGCAAAGAGCCGTCGCTGTTTGTCACAACGCCTCCCAAAAGAGAGCCCACGATAACATTCATCGCGATATTTGCCGTAATATTGGCATACACCTCTTTAAAAGAAGAAAACTTCGGCAAAGGGTTCCTGACCTCCTGCGAATCAAAGCCGCAGCAGGAAACCGCACCGCTTGCCGCGCTGTTCCAATCCGGCTGCACAAGGCGGAAAATCACAAACTCCAACACCTTCGCGCTCAAAAAAGCCGCATACAGGAGCTTAAAAACAAGCCAACGGCCGAAATCCATACTCTCAATGCCGAAAACAAAAAGAAAACAGCACATCAAAGCGCCTGTCAAAACCGCAAAAAACAGAACAAGAAAAATCAACAGCGGCAAAAAAGTGCGGGGCAAACGCTGCATCAGTCTGCTCACCGGCACTTCCCCGGGCAAAAGTCCCGCCGAATTACGGCGGGACATCAAACGCCACAGAAAAACAAAATCTATCACAGCCGTGACAGCGCCGCAAACGACGGCATCAGCAACGACATCGCCCCTTGTCAGAGCTCCCCCGAAACTTTGAAAAACAAACGCACAAAGCAAATTGACGACAATCGTCACCAAAATGCCCGTTCGGTTCTCCATATAGGGCAAACGCCGCACACGGCTGCTCATGACAAACCGCCCTACCGCAGCTTACGCGAATCCGCGACGCAAAGCCTCACCCAACACTCCGAACGGAACGCGCCGAAAAATCCGTGACAGGGAAGCGCGCTCAAAGCGCCGACAATCCCCGCCATATTCGGAATCCTATACCAAGGCTCCACCGGAACCGTCGTGACAGAGCCCGAACCGAACCACACCCTCTTCGGGTGCATCTCCTGCGGATAAAGCACAATATCGCTGTAAGCCGCTCCCGCCCTATCCGCATTCGGGAAATAACGCATCCCGAAACAATTCAGACAGGCCGCCTTCTCCATCTCCGCAACCTCGTCGGGAGAAGCCTCGCGCTCATCATGAAAATCATAACGGGCCATAGTCTCGTCATAAAGAGAACAGGCCGCAAACCAATGCTCATTAAAATGTCGGTCGGGAGTAATGCTCGCAAAAACCTTCGGCATACCATCCTCCTCTCTGCCGCCGAGAATCGGATGCGCGTTATCCTCCCAAATAACCAAAGGATACTCGCCCACAAGGTCATCATTCTCACTCTTAAACCGAACCTGAACACCCGCCATAAAAATCCTATACTCGCCGTGAGACAAAAAATCAACGCCGCGGCAATTCATATAAGTCCAATGAATATTTTCGTCCAACAGCTCAAAATCCGACGGCACATACTGAGCCAAAGCCTCGCCGCTGCTCCTCTGCATCACAGACATAGCCATCACATCGGAATAAACCACCCTATTGCTGTTATCAAACGGATAACCGATAAAATGCACCGGCATCCTATAAGTTGCGTCTGATTTCAGAGTAAAATTACCGCGCATCACACACACCTCCTAGCCCGGAAACTCGGGGCGCTCGCCCCTCTCCATAGCGTCATAATAATCCTTGCGCAGCATTGTAATCCGATGCACAGTCCTGCAATACTCCGGATAATCGCTGCACTGCAAAGCATAAAAATCGCGCCCCTCCTGCCCGAAAACAATATCAACATCATCGGTCGGCAGCTTCTCAAAAACATAATCCAAAGCTTCATCCAAAGGAATCGCACCGCTCGGCGGCAAAACACCGCCCGTAGCCTTCTCAATCTCCTCCTCGCTCTTATGAGCCAAACGCATCTCCTCTATCTGCTGGGCCTTAAAAATATTCGTCGCCACATTGGACGGAGAAAGAGCCGTAAAGCGAATCCCGCGATAGCCATACTCCAAATCCAGACAGCGAGTAAGCGCGATAACAGCCGCCTTCGTCGAAGCATAAGGAGCCTGATAAGCCATAGCCAGCAGCCCGCCGCAAGACGCCGTATTCACCACATGACCATGCCCCTGAGCCATCATATAAGGCAAAGCGGCGGAAACGCCATACACAACGCCGAAATAATTCAGCTCCACCATATTGCGGAAACCTTCCTGACTCAAATGCTCAAACGGAATCGTCATAGGACGCCCCGCATTATTAAAAAGAAAATCAAGATGGCCCGATTCACGCGCCGCAGTATCTATCAGCTTGTCAACATCCTCTTTCTTGCTGCAATCGCAAACCATGGCATGAACCTTCCCGGGAAACCTCTCATTCAGCTTTCCGCACTCACGCAAAAGAGAACTCTCGTCATAATCGCCCATCCACACATCCAAAGCTCCGAGCTCAAGCAAACGCTCGCAAAAACCCAGCCCAAACCCCGAAGCGGCTCCCGTAACCACAGCGGACTTCCCCTCATAATATGATCTGTCTATCGTCGCCATAACAAAAATCCCCCCGCTCTCCGAATAATGGTGAAAAACCTGACATCATAATATATCGGAGAAAGGGGTCAAACAAAGTAGCGTTTCCGCACAAAAAAGTAACGAAAAAATAATAATCTGTGAACCTATTTTTGATAATTCCATAACACAAAAGGCGCCAGCTCCTTACGGCTGCTGACAGACAACTTGCCGTAAATATCATGCAGTACATTCTTCAAACGCCCCACACTGATAAAATTCAGCCTCGCTATCTCAGAATAAGGCACACCCTCCGCCGCCATCTGGGCAATCAAATACTCCCTCTTACTCAAAATAACGGTAACATTATCCCTGGTAAAAAGATTATGAAAAAACGCCCAATTCTTCCACGTATCCCTATTCAAACGCAAAACAGGGGCAAGACTCTCCGGAAAATACCGCTCAAGACACGTCTCCATAAGCTTCCCCAAAGGATAAAGATTCTCCGTAAAAGGGGTGATAACTCCAAGAGGCAAAGCGCGCGACATAGCGGTAAGCAAAGCCTCCTCCGCCGCCTCATGCTCGCCCGTCCGCAAATGGCCCAAAGCGCACAAAATATAAAGATAAACATCCAGAGAAGAAAAACCGCTCTCCGTCTCGCGCATCGCAAGCAAAGTCCGAGCGGAAGCAAGCATCAGCGCAAACTCCCCACGGCTCTGCAAAAACTTCACATACAAATAAAGGGCAAAAGACCGCGCAGAAAAAGGCAAAAAATCAAACCTGCACCTCCGAAGCCACTCCGGAGCCATCTGCGGAGCCCACATACCCGTATAAGCAGCAGACAAAGAGAGCTCCGCCAACATACGGCAAGGCTCGGACGAAACCCGCGCCCGCTCCTGCAAAAAATCATTCAAACGCAAATAAAAAGAATAATCGCCAAGAGAAATCGCCGCCAAAACAGAAAGAGTGGCAGCACAAAGCTTATTACGCGCACCGTCAGGAAAAGCGGCAAAACAACCCCGCGCCGCCGCAAAATCGCCCCTCAAATAAGCAAACTCAAACTCATACTGCCGCCGAACATCGGCATCACCCAAAGCGTCAAGACAAAGCCGCCCCCTCTCGGCAGGCACATACAGAGCCATACTCGCCAAATTATAAGGCAAAAAAGAAAGCGAATCCGCAGCGCCGGAATCGGAATCAGAAACAGCAGCCGAACCAAGCGCCCGCACCGACGCACCCGAACCGGAATCTAAGCCCGAACCCGAAGCTGAACCCGAACCCGAAGCTGAACCCGAACCCGAAGCTGAACCCGAAGCTGAACCGGAAATCGAAATCGAACCTGAACCGGAATCCGAAACAGCAGCCGAACCATGCGGCCGCACCGAAGAGCCCGAACCGGAAATCGAACCCGAACCCAAGCCCGAGACAGAATCGAAACCCGCAGGCGAACCCGAACCCGAACCCGAACCCGAACCCGAAACAGACGCCGCACTAAAATCGCAAACGCTCCTCCGCCTCAAATCCGCAGGCCGCGCTGCATCGGAAGGCAGCAAACAGGCACGCCCCACCCGAACCAGCCCCTCAACACGCCCCTGAGCCGCAAGCCTCTGCACCTGCCGCAAAGAGACCCCCCACTTCTCTGCGGCCTCACGAGCCGACATATAAACACACCCCTCAGAACCCAACCCAACACCCCCGATACACATGTCGCATAAGCGACACATACTCCGCACCGCAAGTATACTTTCGACAAGAAAAGCTGTCAAAACCACCCGCAGAGGCAAGGGCGTTGGCAGGGGCAGGGGTGTAGTGCTAATATAATCCCGGACACGAAGGGGGCGTTGACTGTACTATAGATGTAAACATATAGTACAGTCATTTACAAAACTGAGATTGCCCTCAACCAATTGAACAGGAGGTTTGCCAATGTCATATACGAAAGAAGAAAGACGAGAGATTGGACGTCGTATTTATCACGGCGAAATATCCAAATCTCAAGCAATGGAAGAATATAACATCAGCTACTATACGGCGCGTGATTACATGCACATATACAGGGACTTAGAGCATTTGCCGCCCAAGCCGCCGCGGCAGGCGATATGTGCATATCAGCCCGCGTCTGCCTCTGTCAGTACCAATAAAGAATATCAAGATATGTCAAAAGAAGAGCTCATAAGAGCTTTAGCCGAGGCTAAGATAAATATTGCACGACTAAAAAAAGGATACACGGTGAGAGGAGCTGGTGCGGAAAAGGAATATATTCTGCTAGACAGTGCGAATACCAAATAATAGCGGAACTGTCAGAAGAATTTCCGGTCAAACTGCTTTGCATGATAATGGGCATTCCAAGAAGCAGTTTCTACAATTGGAAAACGGGACTCTAATACTGCACTCAGATTAAGGTTCAGCGTATTCATCAAAGAATTTTAATGAACTCTTATCGAGCTCCGGGCAGGTACATCAAAGGACATATCGTACAGATCATCGTTCAAATCTAAACGCATCCTTTTGAGATAATGGCTCGTAAAACATCGGCTTGCTCAATAAGGCAGCGAACATTATTTTGGCAAATTCAAGAGCACATCAAGCTGTAAAAAATAGAATTTTTACAGAAATGTAACAGACTATGAGTGGACTTGTAACATAAAATCTGCTACACTAGTTCGTGTGTCCTTATAAAAAAGGGTTGACGAAAACGCCTTGCGGGGATATACTACCTCTTGCTGCGTTACGGGGCGCGTCGGAAACGGCGCAGCGACGAA
>CAZBYL010000069.1:0-9063 GCA_964496275.1 uncultured Synergistaceae bacterium
GCATTCTCCGCAGTCAGATGGCTGTGTACTGCAATTCATGGCGGTTTCATCTCCTAATTCCAACATTTTCCATATTTTAACAGAAAGAACAAAAATGGGCAAAATAGTATATAATTTGATTTTAAACCCATATTCCGTTAATTGTAGGAAAAACGTAAGTTTCGTCTATTCTGAACCTTTCATAATCCATCACATTGTATAATTTCCATATTATATAAACGTGCCAATAAGTTGATTTTTATGTTTGAGCACAACAACAACAACAAACATGCTTATCTGTCATGTGGCTAAACAGGCATACTTAAAGATATAGACATTATCGTATCAGTTTATTTCATTATCATAGCAGACTTATCAAAGTCCAATCCAAAATCTCCGCAAAATAAGGGGAATAAAATTCATTTGCGGCAAAGTATTGATCTATATGCTTAAAGAGATATTAATATCTATCTGTATATAATTTCCGGCACGAGAATCAACTGTATTCCATAGGCCGTCTTTGCAGAATTAGAAGCCCATCCCTTGATTCAAAACCTAAACGTCCCATAAAGTCTGTAAGCTCACTGGTATATGTCACAACAACAGGGATATTTTTAACAGCGGGGTGATTAAGAGCATAAGTCAGCAAGTTAGAGCCTAATCCCTTGCCCTGATGGTCGGGGTGAACCAAGATATCCCATAGCGCCCCTCTGAATACAAAATCTGTTGTTATGCGGCAGAAAGCCACAAGTTTTCCGTTATAACGAACAGAGAAGCACATGCTGGTTCCTGCCAGCATCTTTTCTATCTGTTCAAGAGAACGGCTGCGTCCCCAACTTGTGAATCTGTATAAGTCCTGTAATTCTATGGGAACTATCGCCAGTTTACTGTCATAGTAGTAATATGCGGCGTTGTTCATCTCAACGGATTCGTTTTTATTCATCGGCCATCGCACCATTCTTAGAAGTGCCTAATAGTGATCTGCCTTTTTTGTTTTTGGAGGTGTAGTCCGCTGATAAGGCCATCCCGCCAATTATTCTCCGAAGGTCTCCGCGCCTTGCGTCTTTGCTTACGGCAAGTTCCATAACCTGCCCCGCCCCGCAGTGGCTGCATGTCCACACGGCACGCGCCACACCAAAGGCATCGGGAGACCCTGCCAAGACTTTTACCTCTCCGCATTTCTGACAAGCGACTATAAGCATAGTATGACTTCTTTCATCAGTTATTTTTTATTGTGCAGCGAACCCTGAGCGGACCCTCTGTGTATATATCGTCCGCGGCCGTCATTATAATTTTGACATCTTTTTTGCTTTCCGTAACGGCATCAAGTATATCCATCAGTTCTGCGGTGTCCAAAGATCCGATATTGCCGGTCAGAGGGTCTCGCATAACTCCCTCTTTAGCCGCCATCATGTTGAGTTCCTTAAGCGCTCTGAATATGAGACTTTCGACATCGTTTCTGGGAGTGCCTGATTTTATGTTTATTTCGTGAAGAACTTCTTTGGCTTTAAAAATTTGTCTTGTTTTAAACGCTTCGATTCTGGTCATTACAGGCTCGCCCTCTACCGCATTTGACTGTGCCGTCATCCTCACCAACCATCGGGCTCCATATCCTGCAGTCAGTACTTTTTTTACGGATAATATAGATTTTTCATCTATTTTTGGCGGTTGTATTTCGTTTTTTTTCTTTCCGAAGCGGTAGGCAAGCAAGGCGCAGCTTTCGTCAGAAAGTCTGCTTATTATGTGTTGAGCTTCTGCCTGTGATATTTTGTCTTGCTGTATTATGCCCTGAGCAAGCAACTCTCCGGTAAGCGCGGCAATTCGCCCTTCACGAAGTCTCTGGATACCTTCTCTGAGCTCCGCTGATTCATGTTTCATTTCCTGTACGGATGTTTCCAGTTTTTTGCTCTCTTGTTTTAATTTCAAGTTTGCTTTTTCAAGTTCTTCTTGTTCGGATGATGCCTTTTTCATTTTCTCTTCCATATTCATAAGCTTGGAGCGGGCTTCATTCAGCGCGGCAGTTCCGCTTTTCAGTTTATCTTCGACGATTTGAAGTTCCATCTGTTTTTCATTTAGATTACCTTTGTTTTGGAAAAGCTCAACTTCCATTGCCTGTAGGTTGCTTCTGTTTGTTTGGAGCTCCGCAGTCAGGTCTGTTACCTGTTTTTGAACAAAGTTCATGCTGAAAAGCGCCGTTCGCACCGGTTCTGACGCCACACTTATGGCGAAAAGTGTTAGGAAGGCAATTCCTACTCCAGTGAGTATGGATATTATTCTCGATGTGTGTTTAGGGCGAAGCTTAAGAAAGGTTATGCGTTTTTTCCCGAGCTTCATTCCTATATAGTCGCCCGCCCAAGCAACAACAGCACTGACTACCATCAGTGAAAAGATGAGATTCCAGTTGATTTCCTTGAGCAGTTCGAACAAATCTGAGTCCCCCTCAAACATTGAATACCCGTGTAACATACCACATTTGGAGTGATAATAACAGGAGGATATTATCGGTTTCTTAAAATATCAAGTTGTTTCAGCATTAAAAACATGAGCAAAGGTATCTTTTTGTTGTTAAGAGTCGTATTGCTTAAGCAGTTCTTTTACCATTTCCGGAGTGTAATGTTTGCCGCAATCCATGCCGGGACATTTGGACGAATAGAAGTCCCACATATTTTTATCCGCCATAAGAGCATCCCAAAACGGAAAGCTTCTGCATTGAGCCGGCCGAACGGAATAAATGCCGCACTTTCTTGTTTTTTCGTCCAGAAATACGCAGTCAAAATTTTCCTTTTCATTTATGCTGATTTTTCCCATACGCCGTACAAGGTATAGTTTCCTAAGCCGTGACCTGTCTATTTTTAGAAATTCGCTTATTTCTTGCATTTCCGGTTCGCTGACCCAAATGGATCCCGGCTCTTCACCGCAGCATTTTCCGCACATTTGGCACTCAAACTGCACGCCGCACTCTTCCCACCACTGTTTCATTCGTATTCCTCTTTTTCGTTCAGGTCTATGCTTTTATAATACATACTTTATACTTTAGTTATTTGCAATTACGAACTTTTTATAATTGTCAGAAACGAAAATTATATGCGTTTGGCACTGATATATCCATTTTTGCATCTATTATTATGATACAGCTAAACTAGGACGATAGCTGCATTTCTATAAGAGTTTTGTTTAATTAAGTAAAACCTGCATAAAAAAACAACTGCCGTATTGCATGTCAGGCTCGATTGCAGGGAACCTAATGCTTACGGCAGTTATATTTCGCACAATATATAGGGCTACTTTCCTCTGTAACCGCGCCTTGTTGCGGAAAATATGGCTCCGGTCTCTTTGAGTTTGTCAAGCGACTGTAGGGCAATGCCGGTTCCGAGCGCAACGCACTCAGAAGCGGATTCCGCAACGACAGCGTTTATCTCCGTTTCCGATATTATGAGGTCAGCAAGTCCCCTTAGGTACGCACCGCCGCCTGTAAGTATGATACCGCGGTCAATGACGTCCGAAGCAAGTTCGGGCGGGGTACGCTCCAAAACTCTTTTTATTGCCGCGATTATCGCGTTTACCGGCTCTTCAACAGCAGCGGCGATGTCCGTACTGCTGACGGTGATCTGGCGCGGAAGTCCTTGTATTAGGTCTCTTCCCCTTATCTCCATTGTGAGATCTTCCGTAATACGGCTTGCATCGCAAGCTCCTATCTGTTTTTTTACCTCTTCGGCAGTCTGTTCGCCTATGGCTAAGTTGTGCTGCCTTCTCATGTATCTGACAATACATTCGTCAAATTTATCTCCGCCTACACGAAGGGACTCATAGACGACAAGACCTCCGAGAGAGGCTATAGCAATGTCTGTTGTGCCTCCGCCTATGTCTACGACCATGTTTCCTATAGGCTCTCCTATCGGCATGTTTGCACCTATGGCGGCAGCCATTGGTTCCTCTATGAGGTATGCCTCTTTTGCTCCAACCTCAAGAGCAGCTTCAAGAACAGCACGACGCTCCACATCCGTAGCACCGGCAGGGACACCTATCATAACTCTGTGGCGAACGAGCCTTTCCACACCCGAGGTCACTTTTTTTATAAATTCACGAAGCATTACTTCAGTCATTGTGTAGTCTGCAATAACACCGTCTCGCAGCGGTCTTATGGCAACAACGTTGCCCGGTGTTCTTCCTATCATTATCTTTGCTTCTTCACCGACAGCAAGAATTTTACCTGTGTACTCATCCATAGCTATAACGGAAGGCTCCCTGAGCACTACACCCTTGTCTTTAATAAAGACTATTACGGTAGCCGTTCCCAAATCTATCCCTATATCCCTGCTCCACAAAATACATTTACCTCCCTCAAATGAGAGAATACCCCGCAATGGAATAATTCTCCTCACAAACCTGTATATTTTACAACACAACCTGCAATTAGTGTTATCGCCAAATTTTTTCGCTGTAATTTATTCGCCACAAAAAAAGCCCGCAAGCAGGACAGGTGCGTCCGCCGTCGTTTCTGTCCGCACTGGGCAGAAAGAGTTCCTTTATCCACTCAGGCGGATGCTCCCCTGTCGCTGTTTTTTCCAGGTTGCCGACTATTATACGCACCATATTAGCAAGAAAACCACTGCCTTTTATATGGAATATTACTAAATTTCCTTTTTGAATCAATCTCGCACGATGAATTGTTCGAGTAGTGTCGGCAGGTAAGTCGCCTTTTCTTGAAAAATTTCTAAAATCATGAGTTCCTTCAAGATATCTGCTTGCCTCGGCAGCCAGCGACCAGTCTCTGTTACGAGATTTAATCCAGCAGGTAACAGGTTTGAGATGCGGGTATATCGTGCTCGCGTTCCAGATAAAATACTTATACTCACGGCTTGCCGCGTCAAATCTTGCATGGAAATCAGGCCTTACGCGAGCGATCCTCATGACAGAAATGCTTTGGGGAATATTCGCATTCACCGCAAGCATAAGTCTCCTCGGCTCCCAGTCTGAATCCATATCAAAGCTGCACATCTGGGCTCTTGCATGAACTCCGGCATCAGTACGCCCTGCACCTGCGACCTTTACAAATGAGCCGTTAATCAGAGAGAGAGCCGTTTCCAGCGCTTCTTGGACAGAGGGCTGGTTCAACTGTCTTTGCCAGCCGCAAAAACATGCTCCCTCGTAGCTTACTTCAGCAGCATAACGCATTGTAATAACAACCTATCCGCAAATACAGCCAACATTATAAAGAGAAGAAAAATTATCGAGGCTATACTGTCCGCTTTTTTCCATGCAAGCGGATACATACGCACTCGTCCGCGCCCTCCCCTGTAGCACCTTGCCTCCATTGCGGAAGCTAGAGTATCTGCACGTTGAAATATGAGCACAAACATTGGTATCAGTATTGGAATATATGATTTTGCCCTTTTTATCAGTCCGCCTGTCTCAAAGTCGGCTCCCCTTGACGCCTGTGATTTCATGATGCGTTCCGTCTCTTCAAAAAGTGTGGGGATAAACCTAAGAGCTATTGTCATCATCATCGCAGTTTCGTGAGCCGGGAAGCCTATTTTTTTGAGCGGCGACAACAAGATCTCAAGCCCGTCAGAGAGTTCGGATGGACTTGTCGTGAGCGACAGTATAGAAGCATACATTACAAGATAGAGCAGCCGCATGGATAATTTAAACGCCATAACAACACCCTGCGCCGTTATGGATAATCCGAATATTGTTATAAGCGGGTCTCCCGAAGTCAAAAACAAGTGCATTATTGATGTGAAAACAATTAAAAAAATTATAGGCTTAGCTGAGCGCAGCATTGCCGAAAACGGTATTTTCGAGTTATACGCTATGTAGGGCAGAAATGCCCCCCACAGAAAAATAGAAGGGAATGAGTCAGAGATAAATATAGCAACCATTGCAGCTACTGTAAGAAGAAGCTTGCATCTCGGATCAAGTCTGTGGACAGGAGAATCCGCCGGTATATACTGCCCGAGAGCAATACTGTTCATCATAGACAAATCAGCACCCCCTTGCTACCATTTCGGCAAGACGGTACGGTTCCCACTCAACACCGCTTATCTTGCCCGCTTCATATAAGATTTTCGAGAGCATTAAAACATCAGGCAGGGCAAGGCTATCCGGCTTTCCGAAACACAGCGCACGAGCCGTCTCTTCCGGAGTACCCCATGAGATACTTTTACCATGCTCGAGAATAAGTATTTTATCGCTTATTGTAAGAGCAAGCTCAAGGTCATGAGTTATATGTACGACGCCGACTCCGTTTTTCGCACTGACCTTCAAAACTTCGATAAGTTCTTCTGTTCCTGATGCATCAAGTCCTGCCGTAGGTTCGTCCAAGACAATATAATCTGGCTTTGATGCCAGAATAGACGCAATGGCAACGCGCCTTTTCTGACCGCCCGAAAGCGTAAAGGGATTTTTTTTAAGAATATCCTCGCTTAACCCCATTACCGACATGGCAGATATAACCCTGTCATGAATTTCAGATTTGTCCACTCCCCAGTTGATAGGGCCAAAGGACAATTCGTCCTCGACAGTTTCGGAAAATATCTGCTGTTCCGGGTATTGGAAGACAAGCCCCACTTTTTCCCTTATACGGCGTAGATTTTCGGAACGCTCGGCAGGATTCAGCCCATCCACAATGACTTCACCTGACTGCGGCACAATCAGAGCGTTGAGGTGTTGAGCAAGCGTAGACTTGCCGCTGCCTGTTTGGCCGACAATCGATATTATTTCTCCGCGCTCAGCCTGTAAAGATACACCGTCAAGCGCTGTTATTTCTGTGGGAAGCCCCGCATTGTAGGTACATTTCAATTCTTTTACTGTTATAGGCATAATATTTTTTTTATCTCACAAATCTCGGCTTTTGTCGCTGCCGGGATTATTTTCCTCTCTATAAGCGCGTCGCGCAGTACAGCTATAGGTGGCTTTGCAAAATTCATTGTTCTGAGTTCTGTTTCGGATTTTTCAAGGAATTCCGCTACCGTACCCTGCCAAGAGATTTTTCCGACGTCCAGTACAACGACTCTGTCGGCAGCAAGTATTTCGTCCAGTCTGTGAGTAACCTGAACAATTGTGACGCCCTTTGTATGCTGCTCTTTTACAATAGCCATAAAATCTTTTCTCGCTGAGGGGTCCAGCATAGACATTGCCTCATCAAGAAGTATTGCACGAGGCTCGACAGCAAGCACACCTGCAATAGCAAGCCGCTGTTTTTGTCCGCCCGAGAGCGACGCGACAGGCGATTTTCTTTTTTCCCAAAGTCCGGCAGACATAAGCGCACACTGCACTCTTTTTTGTATTTCGGAAGACGTAAACCCCAGATTTTCGGGACCAAATGCAGTATCTTCTTCCACTACTGCGGCGACAATTTGATCTTCAGGGTTTTGAAACACCATTGACACCTTGGCACGAACGGCTTCTGCCGTCTCTTCGGCGCATGTCCGAATTCCATCCACAATACAAACGCCCTGCGTCGGTATCAGCAGGGCATTAAATAACTTCATCAGGGTCGATTTTCCCGAGCCGTTTGAGCCGAGAAGGACAACCCACTCGCCGGCGCGGATTTCCAGATCAAGGCTGTAAATAGTATTATCTACAGCCCCCTGATACCGGAATTCCGCACCCTTGAGAGAAAGGGTTATGCCGAAACTCATTCTGAGCTAGTCAACCAGCTGGATGACCGCCATCTCAGAGGCGTCACCGAGGCGAGCGCCGAGTTTTACTATTCTCGTGTATCCACCGTTACGGTTGGCGTACTTTGGTCCGAGTTCATCGAAGAGTCTTGTGACAGCCTCTTTATGGGGCATACGGGCTATTACCAGACGGCGATCGTTTATCCCGCCTGACTTTGCCTTTGTTATGAGCTTTTCAGCCACACGGCGAACTTCCTTCGCTCTTGTAACTGTCGTCACTATGCTGCCCTCAACGAAGAGACTGGCTGCCATGTTTCCGAGCATGGCCCACCTATGGGAACTGCAGCGTCCCAACCGCCTCGTTGCTACGCGGTGTCTCATTTACTACTCCTCCTTCTGCTTCTTTGCGTTTGTATCAATATCATCATCGTCGTCATCAAGAGGAGTGCTTATGTCTCCGCTAAGATGAAGGTCGAATTTGGACAGTTTCTCCTCAATCTCTCTTAGAGAGATTTTGCCTAGATTGCGTATCTTAAGAAGGTCGTCTCTTGTCCTCGAGACAAGCTCTCCGATGATATGCACTCCGCCGCGGAGGAGACAGTTTTCACTGCGAACGGAAAGCTCCAGATCGCGAACAGGCCTTGCGTAGATAGAATTCTCACCCATGGGAAATCCCTGTATAGTCGCCTGCTTATCCGAAACAGGGGCAGATACGGATTTGGCCGCCTCGTCTCCCTTTATTATTTCGTCAAGCGCGCTGCTTCCCGGGCCGGCAAGGAAGTCAACTATCGAGGCATAGTAGCTCTTAAGTATTCTGCTTGCCTGGATAACTGCGACTTCCGGAGTAACAACTCCGTTTGTCCATATTTCCATGGTAAGGCTGTCATAGTCCGTACGCTGTCCCATTCGTTTGTCCTGAATATCATATTTAACTCTCCGTACAGGAGAAAAGAGAGCGTCTGCCTGTAGCGCATCAACAGGAAGATACGAAGCTCTTGGACGATCGATCGGAGCATAACCGGTTCCCGTTCCGACGTAGATGTCCATCACTATCGAATGACCTTCTTCAATTGAGCACATATAGGCATCGGGATCGGGGAACTCTACTTCACTGTCAGGTTCTATGTCAGCCGCAGTTATTATCTTAGGGCCCGTGACCTCAAGATGAAGAGTTCTGACCGAACCGGAATGGCAGCGAACCGGTATATGTTTTAGGTTCACCAGAAGCTCTATCACGTCTTCCTTAACGCCGGGCATGGTGCTGAATTCATGCAAAACGCCCTCAACACGGACTGCCAGAATTGCGGCGCCACTGATGGAAGAAAGCAGCACTCTGCGGAGAGAATTGCCGAGTGTTACCCCATAGCCTCTTTCAAGAGGTTCAATGGTTATCTTGCCGTACGACGTGGTGGATTCTTGTACTATGATCTCATGACGATCATGCTCCATATTCTCCCCCACC
>CAZBYL010000070.1:0-9044 GCA_964496275.1 uncultured Synergistaceae bacterium
CGGAGTATTTGCAAATCCCGACTTCGCATCAAGCGCGGGAATCATGTACGGCAACTTCTCACAAGTGGGAATACAGGCAGGGGCTGTAGCTGCGGTTGCACTCTATTCCGCTGCGGCGACATACATACTGCTCAAAGCAATATCGCTCTTCACACCGCTTCGGGTGAGTTCGGACGACGAACAAAAAGGGCTTGATACGGCCATACATTCGGAGTGTCTGTACTACGATAAATAAAATTCTAAAAAAGCACAAAATTTAAGGCGCATAGGCAATAACCTGATCTATAAAAAAAATTCATACATGCACACTGACGAGTGTATGTAAGGTTATTGCTTTGCCTGATAAAATGCTGTATACTCGGTATTGTTGAAATTTTTTCATTTATTTGTTTATTACAACATTTGTAAAGGGTGTTACTATGGATAGCATTAGCGAAAAAATAATAGCCTTATCCCCAACATTTACGAAAAAACAGATGGTTCTTGGGAAGTACATCAATGACAACATGCTTGAAGTAGCCCTTATGAATGCACCTAACATAGCCAAAAAAGCCGGAGTAAGCGAGGCGACTTTGACTCGTTTTGTTTATGCTTTGGGGTATCAGAACTTCGCGTCGTTTCAGTTGGATATAAGAAAGCGCGCGCAAGAGCCCAAAAACAGCAACCCGTTCCGGCAGGAATACATAGGAGAGCCTGACAAGAACGCGTTTGCAAGAGTGTTTGGTCTCGAAAAAACCTTGATGAATGAAATGATGGGAATGTTTGACCCCGTAGTTTTTGATACGTGTGTCGATAAAATAATGAATGCCGACAAGGTGATGATCATCGGAGGCTCTATAAGCGACTTCTTGGCTCAATACATGGCAATATATCTGGCGGTTATCAGGGACGACGTTATAACCTTCCGTCAGCTTGACCTATCGTTTTACGGCGCTTTGGAATCGATGACAGAAAACTCTGTCGCCATAGTATTCAGCTATCCCAGGTATCCCAAGGACACGATGAAAATTGTCGAAGCGATATCGATGAGCAACATCCCGATTATCACCATAACAGACAGCAACCTGTCTCCCATGGTGAAATACTCAAACTACACAATCATCACGCCGCAGCGCTACCTAATATTCGTTCCGCCCATATCAACGGCGGTCACGCTGATTCACGCCATGCTGGTCGCAATCTATAAAAAGAACACCGGTGTTGCAAAAGCGAGATTAAAAAAATATGAACAGTTGGTACTATCCACAGATATGTTTGAGTTCAAAGATTATAATTTCGCCGAAAAATTAAATTAACACCCGCACCTATACCGCAGGAGCAAACGTCAAAGCTCCTGCGGGGTAGATTTTAAGAAATATTTGAGCTGATACACTGTCGCTGTCCCGCGTGTTTGCACAGACTATGATTCCGGTAGAGTGTACAAATCCGTGCTGTCGTGCCAAATGTGTTTTAGATGTGTCTTATCGCGTCCATCGCGTACAGCGGAAGACTTATGAGCCCGTCCTGTTTTTCGTAGTCTGCCATGGACAGCCTCACTGCAGCCTTAGGCCTATACTTTTCTCTATAAACCTTAAGGCTCTTTGCCATCAGGTTTATCTCCGCTTTCACCTCTATCGGAATAACCTTATCCTCTGTCCCTGCCACAAAGTCAATTTCGCTTGAATTGCGCTCGTTGGTGTAGTAAAAAACATTAAGGTTCGGCATAGTTTTAAGTTGCTGAAGCACATACTGCTCCGTGAGAGCTCCTTTAAATTCCTTAAAAAGCTCGTTCTTATCAACCAGAACGCGCTGACCCAGACCCGTCATACAGGACATCAGACCGACATCTAAAACAAACAGCTTAAAAGCCTTTGTATCCTCATAAGCCGCGAGGGGAAGGTTCGGCGCGTTTATCCTATGAACCTTATGGACAAGTCCGCAGTCAGAGAGCCACATTAAGGCCGTTTTAAACTCTTTGGCTCTCGCGCCCTCGCGAACCAGCCCATATATAAATTTCTTATTCTCCTTAGCAAGTTGTCCCGGCGCGGAATTCCATAGTATACGTATTTTCGGCACAATCTCATTTGGAGCATGTTTGGAAAAATCACGCTCGTAAGCGTTTAAAATCTGCCTCTGTATCTCCCGTGCCTCATTAAAATCCGCATACTCGCTGAAGTGCCGCACAACCTCCGGCATACCGCCCACATAATAATATTGCTTAAGCTCGTCGATATAGGTTGTCTTAAACGTTTTTATCATTTCAAAATCACACTTTTCTATGAGCTCCGCAAATCGCTCTTTTCCCCTAGCCAGCATAAACTCCTTGAATGACATAGGAAAAAGCTTTAAAAAATCAACCTTACCGACAGGAAATGACGTGCCGGCATGCATAGCGATACCGAGAAGCGAGCCCGCGCAGACGATATGGTACTGTGGGGCATTTTCACAAAAATATTTCAAACTGCTCAACGCGAGCGGAACTTCCTGAACTTCGTCGAAAATCAAAAGAGTGTTCCCTGCACTGATTTTTTTGCCGCAATAGAGTTCTATGCCTAAAATTAAACGGTCTATGTTATAGCCGCCCGAGAACAGCTCCCGCATGTGCACGTTGCCGTCAAAATTAATATAAACTGAATCGGCATAAGCTTTTGCGCCAAACTCCTTCATCAGCCAAGTCTTACCGACCTGCCTCGCTCCCTCAATAATAAGTGGCTTGCGGTTTGGTTTATTCTTCCACTTATACAATTCTTCGATAGCATATCTATACAAGCCAACGCGCCTCCCACAAGAAAAATAATTCCGTCAGAAAGAGCATGACACAGTATTTGCAAAAATACAAGTATTTATGTTTATGTATTACAAAAAATACAAGGAATTTTGCATCGTTAGATTGCAAAAACAAGTTGTCCTGTGTATTTTGCAGCTAAGTCCGTCCGTGCATTGACGGCATTTCCTTTCAGCAAATCTCAAATCCAATTTTAAAATTATCTGACATAACTCGTTTCACCGCCCTCAGTCCTCACAATCAAGTGCATTTCGCACAAACGCATACAAATAAATCCCCGCCTCTTGTAAACGGCGGGGATCTTGTTTTTCTCTCTTACATCATCGGGACGGTCAGCAGACCGCTTTTAATCAGGAAGGCTGTCGTTGAGGAAACGATAATCCAAAGCGCCAGAGCCATGATGAGGGGTTTTATTCCTATCTTTTTGAGTCCCGCTCGGCTCAGTCCTCCGCCTATGAGAAACAGGGTTCCCGTCATCATGTGCTTTCCCACTGTGGCTCCCATATCAAAGATGCTCTCAAACGAAGGGAGCATCATGCGCAGCGCCGCAGCTATAAGGAAGCCAACCAAGAACCACTGAAAGGGAGCCCTTGTATTTGTCTTGTATATTTTGCCCCCGACAAAGGCCAAAGGCAGTATCCACAGAGCACGGGTCAGTTTTACCGTGGTGGCTATCGCGAGCGCCTGAGAGCCGAATATCGCAGCAGCTCCTACGACGCTGCTTGTGTCGTGAATCGCAAGAGCGGACCAGAGTCCGAATTGTCCCTGCGTCATTTGGAGCATGTGGCCGATAGGCGGGAATATTATGAGTCCTACGCCGTTTAAGAGAAAGACCACCGCCATCGCTATCGCGGTCTCCGTCTGAGCCGCACCGATTGACGGAGCCATCGCCGCTATGGCGCTTCCGCCGCATATCGCGGTTCCGGAGCTTATCAGGACGGCAAGGTTCTTTTCAACGCTCAGGCTCTTTGCCAAAAACATTCCCAAGCACACGGTGGCCGTGATGGAAAACATCGTGACCCATACGGAAGAGAGCCCAACTCTGAGTACCACATTGAGCTGCATTCCGAATCCAAGCATTATGACCGCGAGCTGCAAAAGTTTTTTCGACACTTTGCCTGTGGCGGCGGATACGGGATTGCCGGCCGTGAGGGCTATGAAAGCTCCGATTGCCAGTCCCAGCGCCGGATTTTTTGATACCACAGAGAGAATTACCGCAACAGCATACCAAAATCGTACATCTTCCGTCAGCTTTTTAAGTGCGTTTCCCATGATGTGCCTCCATATTTGCTTGATTTGTGTTTGATTCTATGCAGGTTCAGTGATAATATCAAATTATATATTTTTATAAATACATAAAATTATTTTATGAATCGGTGATAATTATGCTGAACAGCAAGCTCGAGACATTCTTAATTCTCTGCAAGCTTCAGAGTTTTTCAAAGACGGCGGATTATCTGCACATTACACAGCCCGCCGTATCTCAGCACATAAAATTTTTGGAAGAGTATTACAACGGCAAACTTTTTAACTATTCGGGGCGCAGATTCTCTCTGACAAAGAGGGGTGAGATGCTGTACAATTTCACTGCATCCATGTTTGCGGACAGCGAGCATATCCGAAAAGTTCTCTCCAGCGGCTCGTTTGAAAATCCGTCCGTGTCGTTCGGAGCAACGCGCACCATAGGCGAATATGTCATGCCGCCGCTCATTGCGCGCCTTCTTAATTTGTATCCCGATGCGAAGCTGAAGATGCTGGTGGATAATACGGAGGAGCTTTTTTTGAAGATGCGCGACGGCGAGGTGGATTTTCTCGTGATAGAGGGCTACTTCAAAAAGACCGACTTTGACGTGGAGCTTTTCAGCACGGAAAAATTTGTCGGGCTGTGTGCGCCGGATTCTCACCTCGCGGGTAAAGACGTATCTCTTGAAGAGCTGTGCGGTGAGCGGCTGATTTTGCGCGAAAACGGTTCCGGCACGAGAGACATACTCTCTCACATGCTTGCCGAGCACAACATGAGTATAGAGAGCTTTGCCGGCGCTTGTGAGATAAGCAATATGAGGGCTATCAAGGAGCTTGTAACAGCGGGAGCGGGCATAACCTTTATGTACCGCACGGCGGCGGCGGAAGAGCTGGCTTCGGGGCGCATGTCCGCCATCAGACTTCCCGGAATAGAGATGGAGCATGAATTTAACTTTGTCTGCACCAGAGGAAGCGTCAACAGGTCGGAATATTTTTCATGGTTTAAATTTTTTAAAGAGATCAAGGCGGGCGAAACCGCACCGCAACGGAAAGGAAGCGCTTTAGCATGGATATGATCATAAAAAACGGAACACTCGTATTTGCGGAAGAGACAATAAACTGTGATCTCGCAGTGAAAGACGGGAAAATCACTGCTTTAGGCGCGGATTTGGAATATCCCGGCGCCAAAGTCGCCGATGCTTCGGGACGTCTCGTTCTGCCGGGAGCGATTGACGCTCACACTCACTTGGCGATGCCCTTTTGCGGGACCGTATCTGCGGACGACTACTACACAGGCACAAGGGCCGCAGCCTGCGGCGGAACGACTACGGTGTTCGACTTTGCAGGGCAGGACGCGGGCGAAAGCTTTACAGCCTGTTTTCGCAGACGAGACGCGCTTGCCCGTGAACAGGCGGCTGTGGACTATGCCTTCCACCTCGGAGTAACAGACATATCCTCGGACATACTGGACACGATGGATGAGTGCGCAGACCTCGGAGTCTCTTCCTTCAAAGCTTACATGACATACGATTTCTCGCTCAACGACGGAGAACTCATGCGCCTATTTGAAAAATCCAAAGAGTGCGGCACACTGGTAGCGCTGCACGCGGAAAACAAAGAGATAATATCGGCACGCACAAAAGAATACCTTGCAGGCGGCAAGTGCGACGCATGGTATCACTACATGTCACGCCCCGAATTTGTCGAAGAAGAGGCAGTGTGCCGAGCCATAAAAATAGCGAAAGCGGCAGGCGCTCCGCTCTACATAGTTCACCTGTCATCTGCCGGAAGCATGGCTGCGGTCACAGCCGCACGCGGCGAAGGACAGCCGGTATTCGCCGAAACCTGTCCCCAATACCTCAACTTTACAAACGAAGTGTACAAAAGGGCAGACGGCCGAAACTTCGTATGCTCCCCCCCAATCAAAGGGCAGGAATCCCAAAACGCAATCTGGGAAGGAATCCGCCGCGGCGACATACAGACAATAGCCACAGACCACTGCCCCGTACAGAGCTTTGAAAAAGCATGGGGCGACAAAGATTTCTCAAAAATTCCAAACGGCTGTCCCGGAATAGAAAACATGTACCCCTACATGCTCTCTCAGGCAAACAGAGGCGTAATATCCTTCTCCAAAGCCGTAGAAATCTGCTCGTCAAACGTGGCGCGCATCTTCTCCTGCTCCGACAAAAAGGGCTCACTCGCTCCCGGCAAAGACGCAGACATAGTCATATACAACCCGAACATCGAAGTCGTGATAAAAAACGAAAACATGCACGGCAGCAACGACTACACAATATGGGAAGACACAAAGCTAAAAGGCTATCCCGAAACGGTCTACAGCCGAGGCCGCGCGGTTTTTGAAAAGGGCGGATTCAAGGGACAAAAGGGCGCGGGCAAATTCGTCCCCTGCGGAAGAATAAAATTATAAAAAACAGCACGAAATAAGCATTAAAAAAGTTGCAATAACAGTGCCTTACGTGCTAGACTATAACTTGTTGCGCGGACCCGTAGCTCAGTTGGATAGAGCGACTGCCTCCTAAGCAGTAGGTCATCAGTTCAATTCTGGTCGGGCCCGCCATTATAAAATAAGCAATAGCAAAAACTTTCAGGGGTTTCCTAATACAGCGGAAGCCCCTGATTTTTTGTCTGCAAGTAAGCCATGTACTTATCGTGTACAAAAATACGGCAGAAGAACATAAGTTATGGATTGAAGCTCTTGATGGTGCGGGTATAGATGAAATTATTCGTGATATCGATATGTATTACAGGTTAGAGATGAATATATGGATTCATTAAGGCACTTAAAATATTATTCGGCTTTCGCGGCTGCATAGCCGTCACAGTGAAGGGGTGTTTCCCGCGGCGGCTATGCAGTTTGAACCGGGGATATCAGTCGGTTCCGTTCTTTGTTTTCTTAAAATACAGAAGCATAGCCGCTATAAGTATTGTTGAAACTACGCTCACTGCGAGATTGTGATGTATCGCGGCAAGCGCTGTAACCCCGAGAGCGCACCTTTCGTACAGCTTCAGCACTCGGTACATCCAGCCTTCGAGAGCGCCGGCCAAAACAACAACTCCCGCAACTGCGGAAATCACAAGAATCGCAAATTCATAGGGCACAATATTCTGCATCAATATCATGGGATTGTAGACGAACATATATGGCAGCAAATATGATGCAAATGCGATACGCGTGGCGGCAAATCCCGTCTTAATCGGGCTTGCTCCCGCGATGCCCGCTCCCGTGAATGCCGCAAGACATACGGGCGGCGTGAGGTCTGCCATTATCCCGAAGTAAAATACAAACAGATGGGCGGCAAGGGGAAGAACCTTCATTCCTATAAGAGCGGGGGCGATTATTGTGCTGCACACGATGTAATTTGCCGTGGTAGGCAGCCCCATGCCAAGCACAAGACATGCCGTCATAGCCATAACCATAGTGAGAATAAGGCTTCCGCTTGATATGGAGATGATGTTGTTGGAAATTGTGAGTCCGAGCGAAGTCAGGGAGGACGTTCCGACTATGAAACCGACAAGCGCGCAGGCGATAGCCACTCCCAAAGCGCCGCGGGCCCCATCCTCAAGAGCTTTTATCACGGACGCGAGATTCATTCTCGTATTTTTTTTCAGCGAGCTTATCACCACCACGGCCAAAACTCCGATAAAACCGGCCCGCAGGGGGGTGTACTTCATCAGCAGCGTCACTATGACAACTATCACCGGAATCAGCAAGTGTCCGTCGTTTTTCATGACGTCTCTCAAAACGGGAAGCTGATCCTTGGGAATACCTGTAAGATTATCCTTTCTCGCGCTTATATGCACGTTTGTAAAAATAGCCGTGTAATAAATAAGCGCGGGCACAATCGCGGCCGTTGCCACAGTCAGGTATGAGACGCCCAAAAATTCGCTCATTATAAAAGCGCCCGCTCCCATGATGGGCGGCATAAGCTGACCTCCCGTTGACGCGCATGCCTCAACCGCCCCTGCCTTATGAGGCGGATAGCCCACCTTCTTCATAAGGGGAATTGTGAAAGTGCCTGTCGTCGCCACATTTGCCACCGAAGAGCCGTTTATCGTGCCGAGCAGTCCCGATGCCACTACGGCGACCTTTGCGGGGCCTCCGACCCTGTCTCCCGCCACTGCGAGGGCCAGCTCGTTGAAAAAGCGCGCGCCTCCGCTTTGCGACAGAAACGCTCCGAAGATAATAAACACGATGACAAATGTCGCAGATACTCCGAGAGCAAGCCCGAACATACCTTCCGATGTCAAATACATGTGCTGGATTATTCTCTCAAAAGCATATCCCCGTATCTCAAAGATACCGGGCGCGTAATTTCCAAAGTAACAGTACAGGAGAAAAAACAGAGAAAGGCAGGGAAGCACCGCGCCTACTATTCTGCGCCCCGCTTCGATAACCAGCGCTATCGCCGCGACTCCCAAATATATCTCATAGGGCAGAGGTTCGGCTCCCCTCCGTGCTATGTCGTTGAAGGCAAGGGCGATGTACCCCACCACGCAAAAACTTGCCGCGGCAAGAATCATGTCATAGATGGGAGTGCGTACTTTTGAGCATTTCTTGCAGGCGGGATAGAGGAGATAGACCGCAACAATCGCGAAAGTGAGGTGGATAGCCCTCTGTATCGTAATGGGCATCGTGGCTATACCGGCGGTATATAAGTGAAAGAGCGACATGCAGACGAGCCACGCCGTTATAAACTTACCCTGTACTCCGCCGAGCTTTCTGTAGCGGCTCTCCGCGTCATACTTTTCTATCAGGTCACTGACTTGAGATTCATCCATGCTTACGTCTTTTATTAAATCTTTTTTTGCCGTACCGCTCAATATGAGTACCCCCTGAATTTATAACCCGCGCCGAAGTTTGTATTCGGCGCGGGAGAAAAATTGCGAAACGTTCCGAATAATTCAGGCTATTTTATAAGCCCCTTTTCCTTATAGTACTTCGCTGCGCCGGGGTGGAGCGGGATTCTGATATCCTTAACACTCGTGGGATCCATAGCTGTCATTCTCGCGCTTATCG
>CAZBYL010000071.1:0-9030 GCA_964496275.1 uncultured Synergistaceae bacterium
TGCCGCACATTTATGTGCGTTCAAGGGGGATTGGGGGCTGCTGCCCTCAACAAGCGTTTCTGTCTGTCAGGACAGAAACATTGCTTGCCAGTCACTCCGTCTATCGTTGCCCTCGTCTACTTGGAAGCACATCGGCAGATTCAAACTCTTTGTAAATTCTCCCGCTTTCATCTTGAATTACTACTGATATTCGCATATAATATAGACTGTATTTTTGTAGTTACAAGGAGGCGAAGCGCGTGGCAGGCATCGAGGGCTACATTTCCATACGCGAAGCGTCCTACAAATGGGGTGTATCGGAGCGACGCGTGACGCAATACTGCTCACAAGGGCGTATCCCCGGATTGACCCGCTTCGGGCGCTCATGGGCGATACCCTCTAATGCGGGAAAGCCAAGTGACCCGCGTAAGAATTTAGAGAAACGGAGGTGAGCACAATGCTAAAAATTGCAGTTTGTGATGACGAACAAAATTACTTGCACGACATGGAACGCTTATTAAAAGAATATGAAACGCAGCGAAGCATCGAAATCGAAGCATCGTACTTTCGGCTACCCTTTGATTTACTGGAACAGGTGGAAAAAGGCACAGACTTCGCCCTCTATTGTTTGGACGTTTATATGCCCGGCATAACCGGCATCGCTGCTGCTCGGCAACTGCGGAAAAACGGCATTGAGACACCCGTTATCTTTTTGACCACCTCCAAAGAGCACGCATTGGAGGCCTTTGGCGTGGGTGCACTTGGCTACCTTGTCAAACCTTTTGAGCGTGATATGTTCTTCAAGCTAATGGATACTGTTACGGCCTATACTGGGCAGGAACGGCGACGGCATGTTCTACTCAAGGTGGAAGGAATGCTTCGCAGTGTTGCCGTGCGAGACATCATTTACTCGGAATCGACAAAAAATCATCAAGCTATCCATCTGGAAGATGGTACAACGATGCTTTCGCGCATGGCGGTGAGCGAGCTTTTTGATGAATTGTCGCCATCCGGCTGCTTTGTGCGCTGTGGCAGCGCCTATATTCTGAATCTGGCGAAGATCAAACGCCTTGGGACAAAAACCGTGGAGCTTGAAGACGATACAGAAATTGCTATGCCGCGCGGCGCGTATGCCGATGTTAAAGCAGCGTATTACGCATTTTTCAGTGAAAGATAGGTGGATATTGTGATTTTAATGATTGATACAATACTGACGCTCACCTCGCATATTATAGCCGCTGTTACGCTCGCGCCGCTCAAATACAGCAAGCGAAAGACCTATACAATCTGGGCGATATGGGGCTTGCTGCTGGTCGCGTTAGCTTGCTTTGGCCCCTCGCCTCAAGAATCCGGCGGAATACTCGGATTTGCAGTATTTTCATTGACCTGCATCCTTCATGTGGCGGTTTATTTTCTTACTACCACAGGACGACTTTGTGAGCGATTTTTTTTGATTCTTAGCTATGCCACTTTTTTTACGGCCTGCTGCGGCGTTATACAGTTTCTAAAAGCTTTTCTGTTACCCGATGGCGAATGGCAATACTTAATCGCTTATGCGATAACGCTGGTACTGCTTCTCTATGTTTTCCTTTGTAAGCTCCTGCCCACGTTCAAGCAGTCCGCCGGATACATTGAACGAGGCTGGGCGCTGCTAAGCTCTCTCATGGCTGTATTCTTTTTCGCACTGATTGCCTGGTTCGTGTTTCCGAACAACATAAATGACTATACACTCGGACAGGCGATCGGTCTGCCCATCCTTGTTGTAATCCTGTTTGTAACCTACGCTGTTATTTTCGTCTGCATCCGCAACATTGCCGACGCCCAGAGAGCCCGGCAGATGAGCCTGCAAATGGAGCTGCTTTCTGCGCAGGTCAGCGCCCAAAGTCAGGCCTCGGAGGAAGCCCGTCGCAATCGGCACGACCTGCGGCACCACAACGCAGCGATGCTCGCCCTTGCGGAAAAGGGCGAACTTTCGGAATTGATACAATACTTAAAAGGTTTCGGTGACAACGACACGAAAGGCAATGATACGGTATGGTGTGAGAACGCCACCTTAAACAGCATTTTGTGTATCTATGCAGCGAAAGCCGCCGAGCAAAAGATCAGTACGGATATTCTGGCGGAGGCGGAGCAGGAGCTGCCTATTTCTCCCACCGATTTGGTGGCAATTGTGGCAAATCTGTTTGAAAACGCCATCCACGGCGCGGCAAAGTCCGGCGCGGCAATGCCGACCATCCACATCCGTATTTTCAGAAAGTCCAAGAAGCTGGTGATTCGTATGGAAAATACCTGCGCGGCAAAGCTGCGTTTTCCCGAAGCCATGCCGGAGGAACAATACGGTGTCGGGATTTACAGTATTCTCAAGGCTGCCGAGAGCTATGCCGGAGAGTGCGCCTTTACCGCCGATGGCGGCATTTTCACCACACTTATTATGTTGAATTTGTCCAAATAGACGAATCAGAGTGCAATCTATCTCAAAAAAATGCGATCTATCTCAAAAGCCGCCCAAACGGGCGGCTTTTTTCTATACTATACGCAAGATGCAAGCTAAGTTTCGGATAACAGTCAGGAGGCGCAGGATGAACGAGAACAAAAAACTCATAGGGCTTTCCGACGATCAACTGAGGACAGTATCCGGAGGAAGTGAATCTTCAATGGATAAAAATGGTGGAGAAATAGACAAATACGCCTGCTGTGATCGTTTCTCTCCCCGCAAGAGTTTAGTGATGCCGCGGCGGGAGTGCTGGTACTGTCGCTACGCGGATTTCCACTTGAACAAACCCGTGGCACTGGAGGTTGGGATATGCCGCTACCCGATGCCACAGAACAAGTGACAGCGAGAATCGCATTGATACACTCTTGCAAGCTCGCAATAATACGAAAATCAATACAGGGAGGAAAACAAAATGAAAAACGAAGTGAAGAACAACAAGGAACTCGATGACAAGCAATTAGAGCAGGCAAACGGCGGCAGAGGCGACTCTGGTGACGGTGGAAACCACGGAGCAAACCGAATGTATTGCCCGAATTGCGGTTCGGCAATGGAAGAGGAAGTTTGGGGAGTCAGCGTTCTTCGTTTTAGATGCCCCAAATGCGGAACGTGAGTAGTAAAATCAATCTCATACAGCGAATCGAAAAACGCAGCAAAGCGCAATGACGCGCGTCGTGTGGCAGGAGCGTTCGGGGCTTCACACAACTCGGACTCTCCTGACGCGATAAAAGCATGACAGGAGGTCAGGAAATGGAGAATAGCATTTTCAGAAAGAAAAGCATAGAGCGGGTCTCATCGCCGGAGCAGCTCAACGATTACATCCGCGTGTCAAACCCCGGAGTGTGGCTGACACTATCGGCTATCATCATATTGCTGGTGGGCGCGGGCGTGTGGGTCTGCGTGGGCTACCCGGAGATATTTGCGTTCCTTTGGAACTGACGGGGTGAAAAGGATGGGACAAACGAAGACAAAGCATGCGCCTCGCAGCAATGTTGCGAAGGTGCCGGTGGTGATGCAGCTGGAAACGCTGGAATGCGGCGCTGCCAGCCTTTGTATGGTGCTGGCGTACTTCGGCAAGTGGGTCACTCTGGAGCAGGTGCGCGCTGATTGCGGTGTTTCGAGAGACGGCTCCAACGCCAGAAATATCCTCAAAGCGGCGCGAAGCTACGGTCTGGATGCCAGAGGCTACCGCTTTGAGCCGGAGGAGCTGCGTCAGGAAACCAGCTTCCCCTGCATCATCCACTGGAACTTTAACCACTTTGTGGTGCTCTGCGGCTTCAAGGGAGGAAATGCCATCATCAACGACCCGGCTCGCGGCAGATACAGCGTGAGCATAGACGCCTTTGACAAGGCATTTACCGGCGTGTGTCTCTGTTTTGAGCCGACAGATGCTTTCCAGCCCGGCGGAAAGCAGAAAAGTATGCTGTCGTTTGCCAAAAAGCGACTGGTTGGAGCCGGAGCCGCTATTGCCTTTGTGGTAATGACCACCGTGATTACGGCGCTGATCGGCGTGGTTAACCCCGTGTTCTCGAGGGTATTTCTGGACAGGCTCCTGACGGGAGAAAATCCCCAATGGTTTACTCCCTTTTTGATTGCGCTGTCTGCACTGGGCGTCATTCAAATCGTTACGGCATGGATACAGGCCGTCTATTCCCTGCGGATAAACGGCAAGCTGGCGGTCATGGGGAATACATCGTTTCTGTGGCACGTTCTTCGCCTGCCGATGGATTTCTTTTCCCAACGCATGGCGGGCGATATACAGCAGCGGCAGGGCACCAACGCCTCCATCGCCGATGAACTTGTAAACACCTTTGCACCATTGGCGCTCAACGCTGTGATGATGGTGTTTTATCTGGTGGTCATGCTGCGGTACAGCGTCCTGCTGACGCTCATAGGCGTGGCCTCCATTGCAATCAATCTTCTGGTATCCCGTCTCATTTCCAAAAAACGTGTGAACATCACCCGCGTTCAGATGCGGGATTCCGGCAAGCTGGCGGGAGCAACGGTGGCGGGTATTCAGATGATCGAGACCATCAAGGCCAGCGGTGCGGAGAACGGTTACTTTGAAAAGTGGTCTGGCTATCAAGCCAGTGTGAATACACAGCAAATCAAATTTGTAAAGCTCAATCAATATCTTGGACTGCTGCCGGGGCTGATTTCGTCTCTTGCCAACATCGCGGTGATGATGATGGGCGTCTTTCTTGCCATGCAGGGGCAGTTCACCATTGGCATGGTCATGGCGTTTCAGGGCTTTCTGGCATCCTTTACCGCACCGGCAACAACGCTGATTACAGCCGGACAGACCTTGCAGGAAATGCGTACTGAGATGGAGCGCGTTGAGGACGTGATGGAATATCCCACCGATGTGAACTATGAATCGGAAGCAATTGGGGAAAGCGACGAATACGACAAGCTTTCCGGCCGTGTGGAGATGAAAAACATCACCTTCGGCTATTCCCGCTTGGATGAGCCACTTATTAAAGATTTCAACCTTTCCCTTGAGCCGGGAAAGCGGGTTGCTTTTGTGGGTTCCTCCGGCTGCGGCAAGTCCACGCTGGCAAAGCTCATTTCGGGCTTATACCAGCCGTGGAGCGGCGAGATACTCTTTGACGGTAAAGCAATCAAAACGATTGACCGCAGTGTGTTCAGCGGTTCACTGGCTGTTGTGGATCAGGACATCATTCTCTTTGAGGATACCATCGCCAATAATATCAAAATGTGGGATACCTCCATTGAGGACTATGAAATGATACTTGCCGCCCGGGACGCGCAGCTGCACGAGGATATCATGCAGCGGGACGGCGGCTACAATTACAGAATTACCGAGGGCGGACGGGATTTCTCCGGTGGACAGCGGCAGCGCATGGAGATTGCGCGGGTGCTGGCACAGGATCCGACCATCATCATTTTGGACGAAGCTACCAGCGCCCTTGACGCAAAAACCGAGCATGAGGTAGTCAATGCCATCCGCGACAGGGGCATTACCTGCATTGTCGTGGCACATCGCCTATCCACCATCCGCGACTGTGACGAAATTATTGTCATGGATCACGGTGATGTGGCGGAGCGCGGAACCCACGATGAGCTTTTCGCGCTGGGTGGAATATATACGCAGCTGGTTTCCAGTGATTGAGGAGGTGAGGACAAATGGGTTGGTTTGATGAGCAGATACGGCAGCGCAAGGAACACGACGATGAGGTGTTTTCCGACTGCTTTGCCAGTATTGCGGGAGCCGTTCTTGGCGGAAAAATGTCTGCCGCTCTGCAAAATGACCGTATCAAAGCGCAGAATGCCTTTGAGGAAATCTTGAAATACTACCATGTCAAAGCCCGTGAAATACCGGAATCAATCACCGATATGAACGAGCAACTGGAATATCTGATGCGTCCCCACGGATTCATGCGTCGCTCGGTGACGCTGGAAAAGGGCTGGTATCACGACGCTATCGGTGCCATGCTGGGTACACGCTCCGACGACGGCAGCATTGTTGCGCTTCTTCCCGCCGGCCTTGCCGGATACACCTTCATAGACAGCAAGACCGGCAAACGGGTCAAGCTGAACAAGTCCACCGAGGGCTTGATTGACACCGAAGCGATCTGCTTTTATAAGCCCCTCCCGCTTCAAAAGGTCAGCGTTCCCACGCTGATAAAATATATTGTTCAGACCTTGTGCACCGCTGACTTTGTGCTGCTGGGGCTTGCAACGCTGGCAGTTACGCTTATCGGGCTTCTGGGACCGATGCTGAACAATATCATCTTCGGCAGAGTGATAACAAGCGGGGATATGCGACTACTGCTGGCTATTACAGTATTCTTAGTCTGCGTGACTGTAAGCACCGCACTGATTGGTTCTGTTAAGGCACTGCTTATGGCGCGAATCAACACAAAGATGAGTCTTTCCGTGCAGGCGGCTACCATGATGCGGGTCATGAGCCTGCCCGCCGACTTTTTCAAAAATTACAGCTCCGGCGAGCTGTCCACCCGCAGCAGCTATGTAAACAGTCTGTGCAATATGCTGGTTTCAACGGTGCTGTCCACCGGTCTGACTGCGGTGTTTTCGCTGGTCTACATATCGCAGATATTCGCCTATGCCCCCGCGCTGGTCGCTCCGGCAATAGGCATCATCATCGTGACGGTGCTGTTCTCCATCATCTCTGCATTGATGCAGATGAAGCTCAGCCGCAGGCAGATGGAGCTTTCGGCTAAGGAATCCGGCATGAGCTATGCGCTCATCACTGGTGTCCAGAAAATAAAGCTCTCCGGCGCTGAAAAGCGCGCCTTTGCCCGCTGGGGCAATCTGTATGCAAAGGAAGCGGAGCTTTTGTATAACCCGCCCGCGATGATCAAGCTAAATAGTGTAATCACCACGGCAATAGCCCTTGTTGGCACGATCGTAATGTATTACACCGCAGTCAAAAGCGGCGTTTCGGTCGCGGACTACTACGCCTTCAACACAGCTTACGCAATGGTTTCCGGAGCGTTTATGTCACTCGCTGGAGTTGCTCTGACCGTGGCGCAGATCAAGCCCACCCTTGAAATGGCAAAGCCAATTTTGGAAACAGTGCCGGAGGTCTCCGAAGGTAAGCAGGTCATCACTCGGCTCTCCGGTAGCATTGAGTTAAACAATGTCTCTTTCCGCTATTCGCCCTCCATGCCGCTGGTCGTGGACGACCTTTCACTCAAAATTCGTCCCGGTCAGTATGTTGCAATCGTGGGCAGCACCGGCTGCGGAAAATCCACGCTGATGCGGTTGATGTTGGGCTTTGAAACACCACAAAAGGGCGCGGTATACTATGACGGCAAGGACTTGACGGCAATCGACCTCAAATCCCTGCGGCGGCGCATCGGCGTTGTCATGCAGGACGGCAAGCTGTTTTCAGGCGACATTTTCTCCAATATCACCATATCCGCCCCATGGCTGACGCTGGAGGACGCATGGACGGCGGCGGAGCTTTCGGGCATTGCGGAGGACATACGCCGTATGCCGATGGGTATGAACACCATGATTTCAGAGGGCGGAGGAGGGATTTCCGGCGGGCAGCGCCAACGGCTGATGATTGCCCGCGCCATTGCGCCCAAGCCGAAAATCATGATGTTTGACGAAGCTACCAGTGCGCTTGACAATCTGACGCAGAAAAAGGTTTCCGGCTCGCTGGACGCTCTCAAATGCACCCGTATCGTCATTGCCCACCGACTCTCCACCATCCGGCAGTGCGACCGCATCATCGTTTTGGAGAAGGGAAAAATTGTGGAGGACGGCGGCTATGACGAGCTGATTGCAAGGGACGGCTTCTTTGCGGAGCTGGTGGCACGGCAGCGGCTGGACGACACGCAGTATGTAGGTAAAACCACACTATTCTAAAAAAAGGGGGTATTGGTCATCATGGACAAGAGAGAAAAGCAAAGTGTACAAGCAGAAAGGCGGGTTGGCGGAAAGGCGAAGAAGTTTTTTGTGCCGCTGTTGATAGCGGTGCTTGCAGTCGGATTGTTAGCGGGCTGCTCCGGCGAGAGTAAACAGGAAAAATTCACCGTCTATTTCGGACTGAATGACGCAACAACCGGCGAACAGCTCCTTACCGTTGAGGAAGCAAGCAAACAGATCCGCGCGGTGTTCATTGAAAAGGGCTTCGGGTATACCGAGTATACCGCCGCCGGCGCTTATGTCGAGGATGGAAAGGCCATCAGCAACGATACGCTGGTGTATGTGTTCCTTTTCAACACGAAGGCGGAAATGAACGAAGTGGTCAACGAAGCGAAGCAACGGCTGAATTTGGCATCGGTTTTGATTGAAGAAGACCAAGCCACTTACTACTTCGCACAGTAATGAAATTAAATTGCAAGGGAGAAAACACAATGAAAGATGATAAAACAACCAAAAAAGTCGATGACAAAAAGGCCGAGCTTCCCGACGAACAGCTAAAAGGTGCGGCAGGCGGCAACTCCGGCTTTGGCAATATGGCAACGACGTACCTTTGCAATGACTGCGGCGCCATACATGTGTATCTAAGGTGCAAGCACGCCTGCATATATTGTAATTCAAGGAACATACAAGAGCTTCCTTTGCACAAGTAATTCCCTGAAAAAGGAGAAAATAAAAATGAACGACGAAAAAAAGACCGAGCTTCCCGACGAACAGTTGAAAGACACGGCAGGCGGATTTATTTACCTTCTCGATGTTTGCTACGTTTGTAATAATTGCGGCCATAAGTATGGCGACGCAACATTTGGCTGTCCCAAATGCGGTTCTTATGACGCAAGAACGGAAAACCGCTAAGACAAAACTGGATTGATAAAAGGAGTTAAAAAGCATGGATAAAATAAAGCAAAACGAGTTAAAAGACGACCAGCTTGAAAAAGCGACAGGCGGAAAAAACGGAGCGTTCAATATGACTTGCCCCAAGTGCGGCGGTGCTATGACGCTGGTAATGCAGGACAGAGACGGCTGCTGCAAGGTTTGTAAAAAATGCGGGTATAAGGAGGATATTTCATTATGAAAGACAGCAAGAAAAACGAACTCAAGGACGAGCAACTTAATCAGGCGACCGGTGGCCGGGGCGAGGA
>CAZBYL010000072.1:0-8823 GCA_964496275.1 uncultured Synergistaceae bacterium
AGGCAGTTATGATTTGGACAGCGTAAATGGCACAGTGACAGACCCGGCCGTTATTATAAAGACGAGCTCGCCCGCTTCAAGCGGAGGTTCTTCCGGCTCATGCAGCGCCGGGTTCGGTGCGGCTGCACTGCTGACACTCCTGCCGCTGCTGCTGCGCAGGAAGAAGTGAAATAGGAAGGCAAGAGCAGCGTAACAAATCTATGAGCCAAGCAGAGCGGGTATCTCTCCCGCCGCGCTTGGCTCATTTCATTGTAAAAAACAGCGTTCAGTCTGCTAAGCAGCAATTCGCACGAAATAACCTTTATAAAATGTTATGAGGCTGCCGCGTGAGAGTAAGAGGCTTGCTGCTTACTTTCTGCGGCATAGTGCGTACTTAAAGTATAACTGACATTGCAGCTCCCAAAACAAATATAACCGGCATAAACACCAAGAATTCCGGCAGAGCCGAGTCCATTACGTGGTCGTGCTGCCCGTCTGCGTCGAGTCCTGCCGTGGGGCCGAGAGTACCGTCGGAAGCGGGGGAGCATACGTCACCTATGCAGGAAGCGACTCCTATCAAACATGCCGTGGCAAGCGGAGTGTATCCGAGCGAAGCGCAGAGCGGCGTGTAAATAACAGCGAGTATTGGGACTGTGCCGAAAGCTGTTCCCGTTCCCATAACTATCAGCAGCCCGATGAGAATCATTACGCTTGAGGCTATTATCTTTGAGCCGGCAAGCGCACCTGCCGCCGCCTGAATCAGTTGCCCTACACCGTCTGTCGCGACGACAACTTCCGAAAATCCGGAGGATGCCATCATAACGAACGCTATCCAGCCTATCATTGCAACTCCGCTATTGAGGATATCATCAAATTCTTCATACTTAAAGCAGCGGAAAACAAGCATCAAAAGGAGCCCTACTACGCCGCCGAGTACAAGGGAGTCGGTAAGAAGCTGTATCACGAATGTTGACAGAGCGCCCAGTATAGCTCCTATTTGCGGCATTGTCAGACCCGAGTTCCCGTCTGTATGAGACGCTGCGTTTACGCCGGGAAGTTCGATATCCTTATATTCGCGTGGTTTGTTATAAACGAAGAATATGGCAAAGAGCATTGCAGCAGTCATACCGACTCCGGCCGGTACTATCATTGCCTTCCACACTTCCATCGCTTCAAAGGGTGTGCCGTTTTTAGTCATGTTGTTGGCTATGAGCTTATGCAGAATCATTCCGTATGTGATGGGCAGGAACATGTAGGGAGCTTTCAGTCCCCAGCCCAAGGCAACCGCCGCAGCACGCCTGTCCATTTTCATTCGGTTCATGATAAGAAGCAGAGGGGGTACGACGATGGGTATGAATGCAATGTTTACAGGAATTATGGTGGTACATATCACCGCTATAAGCCCTAAAGAGAGAAGAAACAGAAATTTGCGTTCGGCAAATGCTTTTTGCATCTTGTTTGCCATTATGTCTGTTAATCCCGTGCGCGATATGCCGACAGCTATTGCTCCGAGCAGGACGTAGGATGTGGCTGTCTCTGCATTTCCTCCCATGCCGCCTACAAATGTAGCCATCGTTTCGCTGATAGGCAGTCCCGCAGTGAGACCTGCCACAACCGCGGCAAGGAACAGAACGATAAGCACGTTAAGCCTCAGCAGACACAGTGCGCAAAGTGCCGCAACAGATACAAAAACCGGATTGGTCAATATTTCATACATGTCAAAAACTCCTCTTCTCGTATAGATTCATTTTCAGAAACGGAAAAAAATTCACAAGCTTAAATACCCTTAGAAATTGTGTGAACTGCGAATATTTTTTGTCTCCTCCTTTGATGTTCTATTTCAAATAAATAAGCCGAGAAAAGAGTGTTGTCGTAAAATAAATGATATTTATTATATCCCTTGTATAATGAACTATATAGCATAAATTAAGCTTCCTGTCTACGTTTGTCAGCATAGGTCAGTTAATGTCAAAGAATAAAATTTCAGACGCGCCGAATATAAAAAAAGAGCCGATGCACAAGGCAGCCGGCTCCTTAATTTGTTGTGAATTTGTACTTTTACAAAGCTAAATTCTGTCGTCTATCATTGCTCCCTCATGTGCCTGCAAAGCTGTCTTTGCATATATGCCGAGGATTCCGCGCTCTTTCTTTTCCGGGAGTGTCCATTTTGAAAACCGCGCTTCTATCTCCTTGTCAGAGAGTTCAAGGTTTACGGTTCTGTCTTCTATGTCTATCTTGATTCTGTCTCCGTTTTCCACAATGGCTATGACTCCTCCGACGGCTGCTTCGGGGGAGATGTGTCCTATCGCAGCGCCCTCGGTGAATCCCGAGAAACGTCCGTCCGTAAGTACAAAAACGTCCTGTCCCATTCCCATGCCGACGAGAGCGTCTGTCGTCATCATCATCTCTCTCATGCCGGGAGCGCCCCTCGGACCTTCATAGCGTATCACGACGACATCGCCCTTCTTTATCTTTCCCGATACCACAGCTTTGTGGGCTTCTTCGTCCGAGTGGAATACAACGGCGGGACCTTCAAACTTACGGATATCTTCCGATATAGTGGTAGTGCGGCATATAGCTCCGTTCGGCGAGAGGTTGCCCTTTATCACCGCTATGCCTCCGTTTTTGAATACGGGGTCGTCCGCTGTTGTGAGGGTGGAGCGGTCGCTTGAGCGGCGCAGGTTCGCTATCTCGCCTATAGTGTGTCCCGAGACAGTAATACACTCTCTGTTTATGTATGATTTCATCTCGCCCAGTATCGCCGGTACTCCGCCTGCGTTGTAGAGGTCAACGATAGTGGCTTTTCCCGTGGGAATGACTCTGCTTATTACGGGAATTGATTCGGAAAGTTTGTCAAAGTCGTCAAGGGACAGCTCCACCCCAACTTCGCGCGCTATGCTGAGAAGGTGCAGAACGGCATTGGTCGAGCCCGCTATCGCCATTGTGATTATGACGCCGTTCAGCAGGGCTTCCCTCGTGAGTATGTCCTTGGGCTTTATGTTTTCTTTTGTGAGTTCGACTATTCTTCGCCCTGTTTGAGTTGCGAATCGTTCTTTTTCGGCGTAGACCGCGGGGATAGTCGCGGAGCCGGGCAGGGACATGCCGAGAACTTCCGTGAGTATCTGCATCGTGTTTGCCGTGCCCATAAGCGAACATGCGCCGGGGCCGGGGCAGACGTGGTCTTCCAGATAGCGTATTTTGTCTCTTGCTTCGCCGCTTGCGTAGTCCGCTCCGAACACGAGTTGGTCGAGCTCGCTCATCACTACGCTTCGCCCTTCGCTCTTGCAGACTTCCTGAGAGCCGCCGGTGAGCATGATACATGGGAGGCCGGACCTTATGCCGCCTATGAGTACACCGGGTATTATGCTGTCGCATGATGCGAGCAGAACCAGCCCGTCAAGAAGCTGCACCCCCGACATTATTTCAACGGAGGAGGCTATAACGTCGCGTATCACCAGCTCATAGCGAAAGTGGGGCATCCCGATTGGGACCGCGCCGCAGGTGGCTATCGTGCCGAATTCAAACGGTGTGCCGCCCGCCTGCAGTATTCCCGCCCTTACGCGAGCCGCGAGTCTGTCCAGATGGACGTGCCCCAGCCCCGCATCGTTTGCCGTGTTTACTATGCCTATGAGCGGCTTTGAAAGGTCGCCGTCGTCATAGCCGCAGCCTTTGTATATCGCGCGGCGCGAGGATGAACCTTTGCCGGAAAACAGTCCCAGTTCTTTTGAGCGATATGTCATGTTGTTCAGTTCTCCTTTTCTACAGTAGGAATCCTTCGGGCAGCGGATCTTCGCTGTCCAGCACAAACTGCGTAAAGCCCGTTATCCAGGCGGAACCGGCTATTTGCGGAATGATGCCCTCTCTTCCCGCTGTCTGCACGGATTCAAGCACGGTTCCGGTAAATTCCGTGTTTATAATGCTTGCGGCGCGGAATTTCTCTTTGACTTTGAGTTCTCCCCTTGCGCAGAGAAGAGCCATTCTTGCGGAGGTTCCCGTTCCGCAGGGAGAGCGGTCCACGGCTCCGTCCGCAAATACGCATGCCTGTCTGCTTTTGAGCCCGTAATCCGTTTTTTCTGTGGGAGCCATTACAATGACCCCGTATATGCCGTTTATTTCGGGGTGTTCGGGGTGAGTTATATTCATGTTCGCGTTTACCCAATTTTTAAGAGCCATGGCGCGTTCCACAATGACGGCGCACTGTTCTTCGCAGACTGTGACTCCTATTTTCTCCTGCTCCACCATTATGTAAAACGCACCGGCATAGGATATGGCGGTCTCAACTTCGCCGAATCCGTTAAGCGGTATTTTTACTCCCTCCGAGTAACGGAACGACGGCACATTTGTGAAAGCCACACTCTTTACCCTCTTGTCCTCAACTGTCGCAAAAGCCGTGACACGCCCTGCCGGCGCATCTATTTTTATTATATTTTCGCCTTCGTGCACGGCAATTATGCCCGTCTCGGCGGCAACCTTCGCAATGCCGATGGTGCCGTGCCCGCACATTGTGCTCATGCCTTCGTTGTGAAAGAAGAGGACTCCGATGTCTCCGTCGTCCGTTGCAGGTGAGGTGAGTATCGCTCCGAACATATCCTTGTGCCCGCGCGGCTCCTTTGTAAGAAAACAGCGAAGGCCGTCAATGTTCTTTGCAAAAAAATCTTTTTTCTCGAGAATGGTTTTGCCCTCTATCTTGGGGATTCCCGATGTGACAATGCGGATTGGTTCTCCCGCCGTGTGAGCGTCTATTACATTTATTGCTCTTTCAAACTGAAACATCAATGTCCCTCCTAACGCTTATTTTACAATTTAGAGAAGTGCCTTTTAATTTATAAGTCATCGACAAATATTTGTCAAATATATGATTTTATACCGCAAAAACATGTAAAATATTTAGCCTGTTTATATTCGGTATTGTTTATAAAACGGCACTGCTGCCAATTTTGTCACATTGACAATTATTTTTAGATATGTACAATAAATTGTGGATTTTGGGGACGGTGATAAATTTGGCAAAGAGGAAGATTCCTCAGCAGCTTCTTGCCTATGTCGGTTTGGTAAAGGGGCTCGGCACAATGCTCGGGCGAGACTGCGAAGTGCTGCTTCATGATGTTTCACACCCGGAAAGTTCCATAATAGCCTGCGAAAACGGTCATGTAAGCGGGCGCGGGGTGGGGTCGCCTATGACGGATTTCGGACTGCTTATGCAGAAAGACCCCAAATACAGGAATATGGACGGAGTTTACAACTATCTCGCAAAGACGGAAGAGGGCAAAGTTCTCAAGTGCGGAGTTTTTTTTATTAAGAACGAAGCGGGGAAAATAATAGGTTATCTCTGTATAAATATGGACATCACAAAAGTTCGTGCCGCTCAGGAGCTGTTGGGTGAGTTTTTTAAAGTAGACGGCAATATAAACTCGCAGGACAACGTCTACAGGGAGCGCTTCTCACGCGAGCCGGATGATGTTACATCGAGCTCTATCGCTTCCGTCAAGGAGAGGTGGGGAAACGACCTCTCGCTGCTGCCGCGCGCGGATAAAACAGAAGTGATACGCGAACTCGAAGAGGGCGGTTTTTTCCTTATAAAGGGTGCGATGGAGCGTCTTGCGGCGGAAATGAAGCGGAGTAAGTTCACACTGTACGCGTATATCAGAGAGGTACGAGAGTCAACGGATGAAGAATTTGCCGAAAGGCGCAGACCTATATAAATCGGAGGAAAAATCATGCTCTTTCTCAATGAAAAAACCCTTATTGAATCGGTGAACCTTGCAGAACTCATCAAAAGAATTGAACGCGCAATGATATTTGCGGAGAACGAAAAGTTCGCTATGCCGCTCCGTTCCAACGTCTTTTTGGACAGCGACGATTCCCTCATGCTCATGCCCTGTCTCACTTCAAACGTTTGGGGCTGTAAGCTCTTAACCCTTCGTCCCAGCAACCCGCCGAAGGGAATGCCCTTTATCAACGGAATGGTTGTGCTTTTTGACGCAAACACGGGAGAAGCGAAGGCCGTTCTTGAGGGCAAGACAGTCACGGCGCTCAGAACGGGCGCGGTCGGCGGAGCCGGTATCAAAAACACGGCGAAACCGGAAATTACAAGTCTCGGACTTGTCGGCACGGGAGTGCAGGGTTTCTGGCAGGCGCGCTACGGCTGCGCCGCACGCGAGAGCGTTAAGGAAGTTTGGATATGTGACGCTTTTAAAGATAAACTCTCGGATTTTGCGGACAGACTTCAATCCGTGCTTCCCAATGTCACGGTGAAAATTGCAAAGGACAACAAAGAACTTCTTGAGAACACGGAAGCCGTTATGACCGCAACAAACACAAAGACGCCGCTCTTTCCGGAGGACGAGGGCATACTGCGCGGACACGCTTTCTCGGGCATAGGCTCCTACCTCCCCGATATGAAAGAGTATCCCGACACAATATTCAAACTTGCGGGCGGGCACGTGTACGTAGACACTATGCACGCCCTGGAAGAGACAGGAGATTTAATTACCCCAATCGAAAACGGCTCTCTGAAAAAAGAAAACATACACACACTTGCCGAGCGCATAGAGGGCAAATGCTGCACAGCTCAGCCCGAAACGTCCTTCTTCAAATCTGTCGGCATGGCTCTGTTTGATATAGCAGCCGCAGAATACCTCTGCGAAGCGGCAAGAGCCAAAGGGCTGGGCGCGGAACTGGAATTCTAACAGGCCCTTACAAGAGCCGCAAAAATATCCGCGTTCACGGCATCAGACGCAGCAAGACACTCTGGATGCCACTGAACGCCCACAAGATGGCCATACTGCGGCAGAGCGACTCCTTCAACAAGGCCGTCCTCTGTCGCAGCCGTAACGCAAAGCTCCGGAGCTAACCTATCTATCGCCTGATGGTGCATCGAATTTACCTTCATAAGCCGCCCATTGTGCAGAGGGAAGAACTCAGGACGAAGCACCTCCACGTCGTGCACGTATCCTTCCATAACGTCCGAACGCCTGTGCAAAGCCCAAGCCTCCTTCACATCGGGAAGATTCTGATGCAGCGTGCCGCCCAGTGCAATATTTATAAGCTGACAGCCTCGGCATATCCCCAAAATGGGTTTATGCGCCTTAAAAGCGTGCTTAAAAAGCATAAATTCAAAAGAGTCACGAGACTCATTGGGCGCGATCGTTCCCATACTGTCCATCTCGTAATATGAAGGGTCGGTATCCTCGCCGCCCGCGAAAAGAAAACCATCCGCCCGCGCCGCCGCAGATGCTGCTTCATCTTCGATATCAGAAGCCGTAAGCAGCATGGGAACTCCGCCCGCGGCTCTCACGGACATACAAATCTTCTCTGTGAGACGGCTCAAAAGCCAGAAATAATCCATAGATTCCTCTTTCATATCCTTCAGCGGAACATCTGCGTAGGAGCTGTAAAATGGATTTGTAGCAACAGCGATAAGCGGTCTCATAAAAATCCCCCCGAAAAATTGTTACGGAATACTCGTCCGAAAATTTGAACGACGAACAAAATTATACAGCAAAGCCGCAAATTACGCGGCGTTTGCTTCAATCGACGAACAAATATCACGGCATATTTCAAGACACCTCTCCATTCCGCGCTCAAGCGCGGCGGCGAAATCTCCGTCCTTGCGGAGCCTCACAGTCATTGCCTCGGAAATTCCCCCCTTAGTGGAAACATTCTCAAGGCAGCTCTCGGCTTCCGCACTGTTTGGAGCAAGCTCTCTCTCAATCCACTCGGCCAAATCCGCATAGACGGGATAGCTCTTTGCCATCTCAAAAAGAGCCTTCTCACGCTTGCCGTCCTCAACGTTGATATTCATAAGAATGGGGGGAATACATATACCGACGGTGAATGCGTCTATCTCCTCTTCGCCGGAAATATCAAGCAATTTAATTCCGGCCAGTGAAAGCACACTCCTTGCCGCATCATTAGCAGGATAAAGAACGGAAATACCATGCCCCGCAGTTATCGTTTCGGGCCCGCTGCACATCGCACGGCACACACGGCAGGCGAAGGCTTTCTTCAAAATACGGAAAGGGACCGCGGCCATAAAAGACATTACAAGAGCGTCCGGCTTAACGGAATTTGACGAAACAGCGGAAAAATCCTGAGGCTTTGCCGCGAGAATAATAATATCCGCGTTCTTCATAAGAAAAGAAGTATCGCGCAGAGAACCCTCCACTCCCATAGAGACGGCTCTCTCATAAGTGGAGCGGCTGCCCCTGTAAGAGACCATCAAATTTGCCTTTGCAAAACCTCCGTCAAGCAGAGCTCTGACGATGGAACTTCCGAGATGACCGAAACCAACTACGCCTATCTTTGTATTAACATCTATATTTTTCATAAAAATCATACCCTTTCTCAAAAAACGACAACAGCCGGAGCAAAGAAGCAGGAGCTTCTTCGCCGGAGAACGAAAAGACAGTCCGCACGTGCTCATAGCGCGGCAGAAAAGTCCAAATATGTATTTTTGCTAAAGTCGGAATATGTGGTCGGACGCAGGCGCAAAGGCACGCGAGCCGAAAAATTTATAAAGGCTTACGGTCGAGGTCGCGGTGATTTAAGAAAAGAGGGGAGTACGGCAAGAGAGAAATTCGTGTCGCCCATGCCCAAATAAACTATCGCAGAAAACTGTTTCGCTACAGACATCAAATCACTCGCTTTCCGATTCAAAGAATAATGTCGGCAAGAATACCCCGTTTGCCCGATAAAGTCAAGCAATATCTGCGGATGGCCGGGCAATGGGCAAGCGATGGGAAGGGCAGGGGCGTTGAACGATTGTTGAACGATGGTTTAACGATAGTTTAACAATTGTTTAACAATTTATGTTGACAAGTGCAAATGCTTTCAAAGCCTTCC
>CAZBYL010000073.1:0-8719 GCA_964496275.1 uncultured Synergistaceae bacterium
TCAAAAAGAAATCACCCGATAAGAAGAACGCTTCGGGCGAATATGTTCCCACAGTAAGCAACGAATCCATGCGTAAGGCTATTGTCCTGCATACGATTCTCTTTGTTATAGGCGCATCTGCAATCGCCGTTGTTTCCGGAATATGGGCGGATATGTCTGTCGCAAAGCTTATAACATGGGTTATTTGGTGTGCGGTTTCCTCCGTTATTGCACCTGTGCTTGTCGGACTTTGCGCGATGTATTCGGGCTGGTTCCCCGGATTTGCGATCACTGTTATATTTCTGAGCCTCGGTCTCTTTATGGGCTTCCCCGCACCGGCACTTGCGATAATGACAGGTTTCATCGCCAGTACGGGCCCCTGCTTCGCTGACATGGGCTTTGACCTCAAAACAGGCTGGATTATTCGCGGCAAGGGCAGCGACCTTGCATACGAACTCGATGGCAGAAAACAGCAGATATACCTTGAGCTTATAGGCGGGCTTCTTGCGATGGGCGTCGTTGCGGCTCTTATGAATATGCACTTCAAACAGGATCTTATTCCGCCTGTCAGCCGTGTTTTCGCCGCTACCATCAAAGCCGGTTCGCACCCCGAAATTCTGCGCGAGATGGCGATGTGGGCAATCCCCGGAGCCATTCTCCAGCTCATCGGCGGCTCCAAAAAGGCGCTCGGTATTCTCTGCGCTACAGGTCTTTTGATCAATAACCCGATATACGGTGTCGGACTTGTTATAGCTCTCATAATCCGCAAGATTTACTACGAGAAGCACAAGGAAACGATGGAGCTTTACGGAGCCGGATTTGTCGCAGGCGACGGTATTTACGGATTCTTCTTCGCCATAGGACGCAGCTTCGGACTCTGGTAGGATCACCGGTCAACTTTTAAAATAAGCTTAAGAGCGAAAACACCGTCTTTTACACCGCGGATTTTCGCTCTTTATGTAAAGGAGAGTAGGAAGTTTTGAAAACACCCCGACTTGGGCTCATAAGAGTCCTGACCACAGATAATCTTGACCTGCTACAATCTCACGAAAGAATAATCAATCGCGCTCTGCCATGGGTAAGCGTAGATTCACGCTGTATCCCCGACCAGTTTGACGGAGTTCATGACGATGCGAGCGAAGCCGCCGCGATACCGAAGGTTGTTGCTCTCGGACACAAATTTCAGGAAGAGGGCTTCGACGCGGTGTATGTGAGCTGTGTCGGTGACCCTGGAGTCGAAATTCTGCAAAGAGAGCTATCTATTCCCGTAATAGGCGCGGGAAGAGCGACGGGGCACATCATCAGTGCATACGATATACCGGTGGGTGCGCTCAGTATTACGGACGAAGCTCCGGGAGTTACGGCTTCCATCTTGGACAGTCTGCTTATAAAAACTGTGCGCCCCGAAAATATACACACCACTTTGGACCTTTTCAGACCCGAAGCGGAGGACGAACTCGTTTTGGCGGGGACAGAGTTAAAATCTCTCGGAGCAAAGGGTATCATGCTTGCCTGCACGGGACTCTCAACAATAGGAATAGCGCCAAAGCTCAGAGAGCGTTTGGGCGTAACAATATTTGACCCGCTTCGCTGCGCTGTAGGCGCGATATATTCCGTTCTTTGGACAGAAGAACATTAGGGGGCGAAAGTTTTGTCAAAACTGGTATTGACACAGGAACATGTTGAAGCCGCTCTTATAGGCGGATGCTTCCTCGGAGGGGGCGGCGGCGGTTCTATGGAAAAGGGACGCGCGCTCGCGGAAAAAGCTCTTGAGGCGGGAACTCTCACCATGATTTCAGCCGATGAGATAGACGATGGCTCTATTCTGCTTACAAGTTCGGCGGTGGGAGCTCCCGCGGCAAAGGACGCATACGCGGCTCCGGCTACGGCAACAAGGGTTGTGGAACTTTTGGAAAGAGTCGGAGTCGGCAAGCCCGGCGGACTCATAACGAACGAAAACGGCGGAGGCTCCACTTTCAACGGCTGGCTTCCTGCTGCGGCAAGCGGATTGCCCTTTGTGGACCTTCCATGCAACGGACGTGCTCACCCAACAGGTGTAATGGGTTCCATGGCGCTGCACCGCGATAAAAACTATCTCTCTTACCAAGCGGCTGCGGGAGGGAACCCCGATAAGGGGCTCTATCTCGAATCTGTATTCATGAGCTCGATGGATTCTGCCGCGGCACTTGTGAGACAGAGCGCAATTCGTGCCGGCGGGCTTGTCTCCGTTGCCAGAAATCCCATAACGGCAGGCTATGCCAAGAAATTCTGCGCGCCGGGCGGTGTGATGCTCGCGATAGAAGTCGGCAAAAAAATGTTGGCGGCTTTAAAACGCAAAACCGATGCCTCTGCGGAAGCCGCGGCGGATTTCCTCGGCGGAAGTGTTATGGCATCAGGAAGCGTTGACTCGATAGAGCTGATAACGGAGGGCGGTTTTGACCACGGAACGGTTAATATATGCGGTATAGAAATGACCTTCTGGAATGAATTTATGACCATAGACCGTGACGGAAAGAGACTCGGCACATTTCCAGACCTCATCATGACAGTTGATGCCGTTACCGGTCTGCCTGTTACGACCGCCGAGATAACAAAAGGGCAGAACGTCATAATCGTGCTCGTACCGGCGCGTAATATACCGCTGGGAGCGGGTATGTACTGCCGTGAACTTATGGAGCCTGTGGAAGAAATTGTCCGTCGTCCCATATTGGAATACTTTAACTTGGAACACCCGTACCTTTAAGTCATAAACAAACTAATAAATGGAGGTATTGTCATGTCACTACTGCACACAATGAAAGCTATCGATCTGCTCGATTCTTCCTTTATATCGGGCGAGAAAGTCAAAGAGACCCTCGTGGCCGCCGGTATCAAAGAAGAAAATGTCTCCGTCAAAACAGTAACAGGTCCTTCCGGAAAAAGCACAGATTTTGTAAAAGTATGGTTCTACGGCACAGAAGGCCGCCACGCGGGCGGCAGCGCACCCACGATAGGCATAGTCGGACGTCTCGGCGGAATAGGAGCGCGTCCCGACAGAGTCGGACTGGTTTCCGATGCGGATGGTGCGGTATCGGCTGTAGCGATTGCAATGAAGCTCGGAGACATGGCGCAGAGGGGCGACCTGCTCAAAGGCGACGTCTTTGTATCGACACACATCTGCCCGACGGCGCCCACAAAGCCGCATGATCCGGTGCCCTTCATGGGTTCTCCAATAAACATGACGATAGCAAACCGCGAAGAAATGTCCGAAGACCTTGACGCGGTGCTATCCATCGACACGACTCGCGGCAACAGAGTCATCAACCACAGAGGCTTTGCCATTTCGCCGACGATAAAAGAGGGCTGGATTCTCCGCACAAGTGAAGACCTTCTCGAAATAATGACATACACCACAGGCAAATCACCGGTGGTATTCCCGATAACCATGCAGGACATCACGCCCTACGGCAACGGCGTATACCACTTAAACAGTGTGCTCCAGCCCTGCACGGCGACAAAAGCTCCAGTCGTCGGAATCGCACTCACAGCCGAAACAATGGTTCCCGGCTGCGGAACAGGTGCGTCACAGCCCATCGACATAGAGGGAGCGGTGCGCTATGCGATCGAAGTCGCAAAGGCATTCGGAGAGGGCAAATGCTCCTTCTACAGCAAAGATGATTTTGACACCTGTGTCAAAAGATACGGAGAGATGACCCGCCTTCAGGGCATGGGCGAACTTCCCCCGGCAGACCCGGACGCATAGGAGAACAGAGTGAAAATCCAAGTCACGCTTACCGCGGAAGGGGCAAAGAGGCTCATAGCTCATGCAATAGCAGGGCTTCCCGAGGTGCAAAGCGCGATGGCAAACGGCAAAATTCTCTTAAAGGGCAGCACGACAGTTTCCGCTGTGTCCGAAATTCTATGCGGCACACCGCTGCGCATCTGCGGAAGAATAGATTCGCTCGGCACAGCGACAGCCAATAAAAAGACGGAAGGCGCTCACTCCATTATGCTGGTCAAAGGCAAACCGGAAAACATCGACTCGTGCTTTGCGGAAGCCGCAGAGAACATGGAACCGGGCGATATCTGCATCGCGGGAGCAAACCTCGTGGACATCGACGGCCGTGCCGCGATAATGGCAGGCAGCCCCTTGGGCGGCGCGCCGCTTCGTGTGCTGGCCTCTCTGCAGACCGAGGGCGTAAAGACAATAATCGCGGCGGGGCTTGAAAAATATGCCCCCTGCTGTCTCGATGACTCCCTCGCCGCCGCATCGAGAAAGGGCATAGGCTTTGCTATGGGCATGGCATCGGGACTTGTTCCGATAACAGGTCAGGTCATAAATGAAGTCGATGCCGCGTACATTCTGGGTGCGGAAGAAGTCTGCGTAATAGGGCGAGGCGGAATAGCCGGCTGCGAAGGCGGCACGACTCTCGCAGTTACGGTGAGAGATGATTGCGCGGAAGATTTTTTTGAAACAGTTCGTGAGGCAAACAGACTCGGGGCAAGCGCCGTATCAGGGGAAAAAGAATCTCTTGCCTCATGCCTTGCTACTCACTGCGGCCCCACAGGCGCGGGACACAAAAGCTGCTGCTACAGAGCGGAGCGTTTAAAAAACAGAAGCGGAGAGTGACGGCATGAAATATAAAGTAGGTACAGTGACAATAGGCCAGGCTCCGAGAGTTGACATTACTCCCGACCTCAGAAAAATAGTGGGCGACGACATAGACATAGTGGAAGCGGGCGCGCTCGACGGTCTGACTTCCGAACAGATAAAAGATATGGCTCCTCACGAAGGCGACTATGTGCTCGTTACAAGAATGGCCGACGGCACGTCCGTTCAAATATCCGAACATGCTGTCACGCCCCTTCTTAAAGAAAAAATAAACGCGCATTTTGATAACGGAATAAACACGGTCCTTCTGCTCTGCACCGGAGAATTTCCCGGCTTTGCGACAAGCGGGCTCCTGCTCCGTCCTCAAAAGCTGCTCTTCAACTTTGTAAGCTCCGTGGCATCGGGACTTAGACTTGGCGTATTCATGCCGTCTCCCGACCAGATAGCTCAGTCCACAGAACGCTGGAGCAAAGTATCTGCCGAGACAAAATCGGTGGGAGCCTCGCCCTACGTCAATCCCGAGGTAACAATCCCTGCCGCCGCAAAGGAACTCGCAGAGTGGGGAGCCGACGTTATAATAATGGACTGCATGGGATACAGCCTGGCAATGAAAGAAAAAGTCCGCGAAATAACGGGCAAACCTGTTATACTCGCAAGAGCCGTTGCTGCGAGGGCGCTCAGCGAACTCATATAAGAGCCGCATCATGCAAGCGCCGTTAAACAGCACGGTACAAAGTTTGGAGGTATAGACATGTACGATTTTATCGGAACAGCGAAAAAACTTCTCGGTGTAAACATGGGGCTGAAACAGGGAGAAAAACTCCTTGTCCTCTACGACGAGACCACTCTTAAAATCGGCGAAAGCCTCTTCACGGCGGGAGAAGAACTCGGCGCGGAAACGCTCGCGGTCAGAATGTCCGTGCTGCCCGGAAACGGTGTGGAGCCCCCCGCAATAGTCGCGGAAGCTATGACAAAGGCGGACGTCGTGGTGGCTCCTCTCGGGACCTCCATCACTCACACACAGGCGAAAAAGAAAGCCGCTGCCGCAGGTGCAAGGGTGGCGACCATGCCGCGCATCACGGAAGACATGTTCTTCAACGGACCTATCACCGCGGACTACGCACAGGTTGCGGAACTCACGAGAAAAGTGTCCGCACTGCTGGATAATGCGGATACGGCGGAAATAATCACCGGCAACGGGGAATACAGCCTCAAAATGTCTCTCAAAGACAGAAAGGGTGTACCGAGCACCGGTGTCTACACCGAAAAAGGACAGTCGGGCAACCTTCCATCCGGAGAGGGCTTCATCGCCCCCGTTGAAGGAAGCGCGGAGGGAAAAATCCGCATAGACGGCTCATTTGTCGGCTTCGGCACACTCAGCGAACCTGTGGTGCTCACATTTGAAAAGGGGCTTATGGTAAAAGCCGAAGGCGCCATAGCGGAAGAGCTCTGCAAAATGCTCGGAGAAAACCCCCTTGCGCGCAACCTGGCGGAACTCGGAATAGGCACCAACGACAAGGCAAGAGTCACAGGCGTAATACTTGAGGACGAAAAAATATACGGCACAATACACATAGCTCTCGGCAGCAACGACACCTTCGGCGGTACGGTAGCGGCAGGTATCCACGTTGACGGAGTGGTAAAAGAGCCCGTCCTGAAACTCGACGGAGAGACCATACTTGAAAAAGGTCATCTCATAATAAAATAACCCGCAAGCAGCCCGAACGCACTCAAATTTAGCGTTTGGGCTGCTGCTTTCCCAAACTCTTTATCTCAATCGATGTACCGTCGGAATTCAACTCAACATCTCCCATGTCTGTCATAAAAATGCGCTCCGTGCCCAAAAGCTCCATAAGCAAAGAGACCTTGACCCGCAGATTATCGCGCACGGAATCCGTTATCACGGCATACCTCGGTGTGATTTTGCGCAGGAAGGCAGAAAAATTACTCTGCTTCGTCCGCACCATTCCGTGGTGAGGAACCTTCAGCACGTCATAATGGGGCACGTCATGCTCAAGAAATTTATCGATGCGAAGCTGCGTTGCGTCTCCCGTAAAAAGCACGGAACTATTTCCGAAAAAGAGCGAAGTCATAAGAGAATAATCATTCGGCACCATGCCCTCGGTAATTCCCGGTGCGTGAACTGTAACATCGCAGGAGGCAAAACCGAAAGATAAATCGCTTGTCAGAACAGAGGGCTCTATACCCTTCTCCTTCATTGCTTTAACATAATCCCTGTAATATTTACTATCCTTTTCGTGGTTGGGCTGATACACGCGCCCCACCGGAAAACTTCTGATAACCTGTCCCGCACCGCCCACGTGGTCCTTGTCCATGTGAGTTACTATCAAAACATCAACGGACTCCACACCTCTTTTTCTGAGCTCTGATATAACATACGGGGCGTCCTGCGACGCAGCCGTATCTATCAGCATAACGGAGCCGCCCTGACGGATAAGAATAGAATCCGCCTTACCCACAGAAAAGAAAGTTACAACGAGCGGCATCCCCCCTCCGTAAGCCGACGAACCGCAGACCAACACCGCAACCAGAGCAAAAACCAGACGGCGCAAGCTTAAAAAATTGTTCAAAGTACAACAGCCCCTTACTTTTAAAAATACCATATAACGGAACTCTCCCGCCAATAAAAGCAATCTCACCCTTAAAAAATAAGATTGCACGTAAAAAAACAAGCCGCAAAAGGCGGCATTTGACATTATGCCAGCAGCCTATACATTTTTCAAGATTCAAGCACACTTTGCACGACGGGAACATTCAAAGCCATCCCGCTCAAATACGAGCAAGAGAAGGTTAAGAGAAGCAGCTTGTCTAGCTTCACGGGCAGGAGCAGGGGCAAACGGTGGGCAAACCGTTGGCAAGGGCAGAGGCGTTGAGCGATGGTTGAACGATGGTTGAACGATTGTTTGGGGCGGTGGCAAACGATGGTAAGGGCAGGGCAAACGATGGGCAAACCGTTGGCAAACAATGGGCAAACGATGGGCAAGGGCAGAGGCGGTGGCAAACGATTGACAAACTACAGACAAACTATTGACGAGCGCTTCCGACATTGGCTCTAAAGCCTTCCCCCTTTGTGGACGGCCAGAGAGCCAAAACAGCGGTTTTCTGATTTGCGCTAATGTTTCAACTAACGCGCCTACATGAGGCGCGACTACAGTATTTGTATTATGATATTATTAGGTGCGAAAGGGTGTGTGTAGCTATGAAATTCATAAATATACATGGCACAAAAAGTTCCGGTAAAAACGGCAAATATAACTGGATTAAATTTAATTATAGCAAATGCGATATTTTTTCGCCTGATATTGATTATATAGATGCCAACGCAATAAATATATTAAATCAATTTAATAATAAAGTTCAGTTTTATAAAAATAAAGATAAAACAATTATCTTTGGTTCGAGTCTTGGTGGTTTTTTTGGTTATATTCTTTCAGTAATGAATCCAGAAATTACTACATTACTGTTTAATCCCTCACTTGTGCCTTTTAGTAGACTTAACAGCAAATATAAAATGAACTATGAAAACATCAGTATATACAGCTCACTTTTTGCTAAATATATGTTAAATTTTACAAATGATTTTGAAGAAACTGCTTTTGGTAAAAATCTTCATATATTTATTGGTAAAAATGACAATATAGTTAATTTTAAAAATGAAACTAAGGGCATATTACCCAATAATTTTGAAAATATCTATACGTTTGAATCTGACCATCAAATGCTTATAACAACAGAAATAGGTAATAAAATTAAAGAAATTATTAAAAATAATACTGCTGTCTAAATCTGAATTTTTAAGGCGTTCTCTCTTGTACCGATAAATGTTTTCACGTTCAGTGCCTGTTTCACTGTCTTAAACCCAAACTTTTCTCCAAATAGGTACTATATATTCTGAACCTATCTAAGTCTGTCTATATATCACAGCCTAGTAGGCTTAGGATTTTATTTATTTTCTATTCCCTGACTTTTGCAGAATCCAATCCCAATAAGCAAATCTAAATGTTGCAGTTACTATAATTGCAACACTTTTTCTTTTTAAATATTATGTAGTTCATTTATAGTTTTTATATTGATATTATTCTTTTGTTGTATAATGTTTTGAGAATGGAGGCGATTTTATGAGGCTGA
>CAZBYL010000074.1:0-8411 GCA_964496275.1 uncultured Synergistaceae bacterium
TAAAAACATTGATTTCATGGGGTTTCTCTTTGTTTTCTTATGTCAACGCGCTTAATTGCCGATTCCTTTTGCAGTGCCTCAAATCTTTTTTTCAGCGTCGGAGGAGTAAAGACGGTGTGTGTGACGCTGCCGTCTCTTTTCAGTATCTCCGTTCCTGTGTCCGCTTTATAGATTGCTATTACGTTCGCTAGGCACAGAATGTTTTCGCCTTCCATTGGAATAAACAAAATCAGACACTCCTATCTCTCTCCATTAGCCTTATAATTATACCATCATTTGAGCTTCAGATGAAAAATTCGGCTGCGGATAAGGTGTTATGTTCCTTCGAGTGTGTTTCGCTGCGGAGGATGAGCGCGGCTTAAGGAAGATTAATTGTAGATGGATAATATTTTTATACTCTCAAATTCTCCTGGAGAAGTTTCCGGCTGGGTCAAGCCCGTGGCGGCCGCTTTGGCTTCCCGCGGTTCGGGCGCGAAGGTCTCGTTGGTTCTGTTGCCATGCCCGTATGCGAGCGGCATGGAAGAGAGATATGGGCGGGAGATATTTGGCATTGACGATGCGATGCCTTTTAGGTCGGCGTGGAAGCTGAATGTTCGCGGCACGGGAAAGAGGCTAGTTCTTCAGCTCGGCGGAGATCCGCTTTTCGGTGCGCTGATGTCCGCAAAGTTCAGAGCAAAGTGGATGATATACACTGCCCGGCCGCGGTGGATATCCCGCGTTGACCATTACTTTCTTCCCGATGCTCACGCCCTGTCCAGGTTTCACGATAAAAAAGTAAGCCCCTCAAAGTATACTTTTGTCGGCAATCTTATGATCGACAGTGTGCCGATATGCGGAGCGCGGGATGAGATGAAAGCCCGCTTCGGAATTTCTACAAACGAGAATGTTATATCGTTTCTGCCAGGAAGCAGACCGTTTGAGTACAAAGAGGGATACGCTTTTTTCAGCCGCGCCGCCATGGATGTTCTCTCAAAGTTCAAGAATATGCATGCGTTTCTCCCTGTGGCTCCCACTGTGGACGAGGCGATACTGGAAGAGGGGCTGAGGAGCGCAGGGCTTGAATGGCGCGGTGAGAGCGAAGCCGAGGAAATTGTTTGGAACGGGCCGGGGCGTATAAGGCTGATAAGGCGCGGAAACTATGAGGCAATAAAGGCCTCCAGCCTAGCCGTAGCCTTCCCGGGAACGAACAACCTCCAAATAGCTTCTTTGGGCGTTCCTCTGATGATGGTCGCTCCGCTTAACGAAGCCGAGAATATCCCGCTTGACGGCATTCCGGGAATAATCCCGATGTCCGTGCCGGGAGCCAAGAGGCTGAAAAAAAAGCTTGTATTCTGGTACTCGTCGAGAGAGCGTTTTGTATCTTTGCCGAACAGAATAGCGGGCAGGATGGTCGTGCCGGAACACAGAGGAATAATGACTCCTTCCATGGTCGCGGGAATGGCCGAAGAATTGCTCGCATCTCCCGAACGTCTTAAAAAGATAGTCGAAGGTTACTCGGATATTTCTTTTGAAAGAGGGGCCGCAGAAAAAATAGCAGAAATAATATGCGGCGCCCCGCAAAATTAAAAAAGTAAAAGCGGAGGAATCTACTCATCCTCCGCTTCGATCTTTCTCTCTGCCGCCTCTCTGTCTTCCCGCGCAATATCTTCAAGGTAAGACTTCCAAAGCCTAAGCGCGGCGCAAGCCGACACGCAGCCGCCAATCAACCCTGCCGCGACAACGAGAGGTCTGCCTTTGCCGTAAAGGTAGCCCCCCATACCGCCCAAGGCATAGCCGAAAGCAACAATCGTGCCTATGGATAAAAAAAGAACCAGAAGTCGTTTATACATGAGCCTATTCTATGCGCAAAAAAAAATATGTCAAACCTCTTGCCGCAAGTATAAATGAGTATACTTTGCTTGATAACGGTATATTTTATGATAATATTATCTGTTGGTATTATCTGTATTTTGTGCCCATGTCTGAGTTCTGACGTGCGAAGAGTTTTCGCCCACCCCGATAGGAGCCGCAGTTTATGCGGTTTTTGTGTGCGGCTCTTTTTACAATATAAAAGATTACGAATACTATTTTTTTGTCGCAGAAGGAAAGGTCGTGTTTTGATGTCGGAGCAAAAGAGCATCCCATCATTTGATTTAACGAGAAATTTTGCAAGGGTCAGAGAAGAGATAAAAGTTGCCGTGGACAGAGTGCTTGAAACTCAGCATTTTATCTTGGGTCCGGAAGTTGCCGCCCTTGAGAAGGAACTTGCCGCATATCTCGAGGTGGACAGTACCATAGGCTGTGCTTCCGGTACAGACGCGCTCGTTTTGGCTATGATGTCTCTCGATCTCAAACCTGGAGACGAGGTCATTACCACGCCGTTTACATTCTTCGCCACCGCGAGCTGCATCACAAGGACGGGGGCGAAGCCTGTGTTTGCTGATGTGGACCCGCATACGTACAACATGACACCTGAATCGGTTGCCGAAAAAATTACGGACAAAACAAAAGCTGTTATCCCAGTTCACCTTTTCGGACAAATGTGCCGTGTGGAGGAAATGTCAGAAATACTTTCTGTAAAGGGAATACCCATGGTAGAGGACTGCGCTCAGGCGATAGGCTCGCACAGAATGATAGACGGCAAAGTGTGCCGTGCGGGCTCCGTCGGCGATGTAGGATGTTTTTCCTTCTTTCCTACGAAGAATCTGGGATGCTACGGAGACGGCGGGATGGTGTCCGTACCGCATGATGAGGCTCGTGCCGCGAGGATAAGACGCCTTCGCGTTCACGGAGCAGGAGAGACATACTTCCATGAAGAAATAGGCATAAACAGCCGTCTTGACGCAATCCAGGCCGCGATACTCCGTGTGCGTCTGCGCCATCTTGAAGAGTGGAACGAGGAGCGCAGAATAGTTGGTGAACGCTACATGCTTCTCTTTGCCGAAAGAGGTCTGCTCGACTTTGTCACGCCGCCGGCGGAAGACGCTGGCAACAGACATGTGTACCATCAGTACGTTGTCCGCGCTAAGAATCGCGATGAACTGCAAAGCTATCTTGACTCGCGCGGAATCGTGACAAGGGTCTACTACCCGCTACCGCTGCATCTGCAGCACTGCTTTGCCGACCTCGGTTACAGAGAGGGAGACTTCCCCGTATCCGAAATGCTCTCCAAGGAGGTTCTGGCGCTTCCGATATTCCCCGAACTGCTTCCCGAAGAACAGGAGAGAGTAGCAGATGAAATTGCGGCATTTTACGGAGTGCGCAAATAATCTGACTAAGTTAGACTATATAGTAATTCTAAAGCCTGAAAATGGAGGTATAAAATGATGTATCCGTTCTTTGACCCTACGATGGTTTTGCTCATACCCGCCATGATTTTTTCGATGTGGGCGCAGTTCAAAGTAAAAGGAACATTCGCAAAATACAGTGAAAAAAACGCGAGAAGCGGAGTGTCGGCAGACCGTGTATCAAGAGTATTGCTGGATAAATTCGGACTCACAGGTGTGCGTGTCGAGAGAATCGCGGGAGATCTGACAGACCATTACGACCCGAGGGCAAAGGTGCTTCGCCTTTCCGATTCGGTTGCGGGAAACACCAGTATCGCGGCGATAGGAGTTGCGGCTCACGAAGTGGGACATGCCATACAGGATAAAGAGGGCTACTCCTTCCTGCGCCTGCGCAACACGATAGTCCCCGTAGTGAATATCGGCTCCATGCTCTCCATGCCCCTCTTTCTCATAGGTCTGGTTATGGGCTCGCTGAACTTGCTCAACTTAGGAATATTGCTCTTCTGCGGAGTTCTTGTGTTTCACCTTGTCACCCTGCCGGTTGAGTTCGATGCGAGCGCCCGTGCTCTGAGGCTGCTTTCGGAAACGGGACTTATTGCGAAAGATGAAATCGGCGGAGCTAAATCTGTTTTGGATGCGGCGGCTCTCACCTATGTGGCTGCTCTTGTTATGACGATACTTCAGCTTGTAAGGCTGCTTGCCCTGCGCGGAATGCGGAGGGACTAGAAATAGTGTAAAATATACGGAGGCGGCTTGATGCTGCCTCTGTTGTTGTTTTTTGATTTTGATCCATGAGACGGCGAGTTTGAGCGCCGACAATATAAAGGTGGTTGACCCGAATGAGAGGTATTGAAGCGGCCCTTCAGATATACGGCGAGGTCGAGAACGGCGCGTTTGCAGCCGAAGCGCTGAGAAAATTATACACAAATATAGCACCTTCCGACAGAGTCCTGACAGGGACTTTGGTCTACTGTTCCCTGCGCCGCCAGGGGCTGTGGAAGCATCTGCTCCTTAAATACTGTAAAAGAAACGCGAGAGAACTGCCTGCCCTCACCTCCAATGCCCTAATCATAGGCATAGCGGGAATAGTGGAACTCCGTTATTTTGCACTTCCCGTTTTGATAAACGGTGTCGTACAGGCAATAAAAGCACACGGAGACGAACGTGACATCGCGCTCGTGAACGCCGTTCTCCACACTGTGGCGGACGAAGCGAAGGACTATCTTGCCGAACTGAAAAAGAGCAGCGCTCTGCGCGATCAGGCTCTTTACTGGGGCGTTCCGGGCTGGGCTGCGGCTCAGTGGTCAAAAGACTCTTCCATACACGAGGCAAAGCGCTTTGTGCGGCTGAGCGGAATGAGAACCTACCTGTCGCTTCGCCTTTCAAAGGGAATCGACCGCGAAGAATTTTTGGAAGAGTACCGCGCTTCCGGACGCAAAGCTTGGGCATCGCCCGCGTTCGCGTCCTCCATTCGAACAGCCTCCAACCCATACCCGGTAGACCTTCCGGGATTCGGTGAGGGCAAGATAACGCCTCAGAGCGAATCCTCAATGTTTGTTTCCGAAGTTCTCTCAAAGAAATATAAGGGCGGAGCCGTGCTTGATATGTGCTGCGGACGCGGCATAAAGACAGGACAGCTTGCGAACCTTCTTTCCGACGCAGCAATCGAAGCGTGGGATATATCCGAGCCCAAAATTAAGTCGGCAAAATTTGAGATGATGAGAATGCATTCGGAGGACAGAGTGCGTTTCAAATCGGGTGACTCCCTGACTCTTATGCCTGACGAAACACCGAACATGATACTGCTGGATGCTCCCTGCTCGGGCAGCGGCACATGGGGGAGACACCCCGAAAGCAAGTGGCGCTGCACACCCGAATCGGTAACGGAGGCCTCCCTGCTGCAAAGCAAACTTTTGGAAAGAGCCGTCACCCTTCTTGCTCCGGGCGGCGTTGTAGCATACAGCACATGCAGCTCTTTCCGCGAAGAGAATGAAAAAGTAGTCGCATCCGTTATGGCAAAACACCCCGAGCTTGTTGAGATTCCCGTGGAAAGAATAAATAAACTTATGACAAAGGGCAAGCCGTACGGGACTGTGATACACCCTGTTCTGCCTTGGGTTGACGGCTTTTACCTTGCTCTCCTCTCTAAAAGAAAATAGTCAGGAGGTATTTTAAGAATGAATAAAGTTCACAGATGGGGAATAATAATTGCGTTTCTTGTAATAATAGCTTGCGGCTGGATCGGTATCCGAGCAGTCTTTGTGGAGGACACCGATGCGTCTGTTCCCGCAGTTGTGGGCATGAACCTTGTCGATGCCGTCGATATGCTTCAGAAAGAGGGCCTGCTTGCTAAGGTGGATAAAGTTGATTCCGCCGAAAAAGCGGATACGGTAGTATCGCAGAGCCTCTCTAAAGGCGAAAAGGTTTCAAGAGGCAAAGTCATTCTCCTGAAAGTAAGCAAGGGCGGATCGATGTCGCAAATGCCGGATGTCAGGGGACTTAAATTTGAAGACGCCGTGGCTCGTCTCGGCGAAGCGGGATTTAAGGTTGATAAAATATTGCGGGTTACGGACAAGCTGAAACCCGCAGGCTCCATAATAGCTCAGAATCCTTCCTCGCCTCAGAATGTCGCCACGAACACAATGGTAAGCCTTCTTGTAAGCTCCGGTCTTTCTGGCGCGAGTTCCTTTGTCGAAGTGCCTGACCTTCGCGGACAGAACATAGACGTTGCGACTCAGGTGCTTGAGCAGATAGGTCTTGTTGTAGGATCGTCCACGGAAGTTCCCTCCATATCCGTTCCTGCCGGCACAATAATAAAGACGAATCCGCAGAAGAGGGCAAAAATACCTGCCGGAACACAGGTTAATCTGGTTTTTGCAAGACTTCCCATGGATGGAGAGACAACACCGGACGCTCCTGCTACAGAGGTTCAGGACAAAGAGCGTGAGCAGGCTGTGCGCACTGTCGTTGTTAGGGATACTGTTCCGGCTCCCCTTCCCACGAAGGTGACTCCCGTAACTGTCGATAAGTCTGCAAAGACGGAGAAAACGGAAAAAGATACTGCCGCAGCCGTAAAGAAAGACGTTCCGCAAAGCGTCAAGGAAGAGAAAGCTCCTGCGGTAAAACCTGCAGAAGATGTTACACCTAAGAGTGCTCCGAGTGATTCGGGTGCGCCGAAAAAAACAGCCAAAATAAGATACCAGGTTCCTCCGCTGAGCAAGCCGCTCTCGCTGAAGATAGAAATTAAGGATGCCTCGGGTACAAGAACCCTGAAGGACATTATGGCGAAGAGCAGCGAATACATATCTCTGAATGTCCCCTACAGCGGAGATGCTATCGTCACAATTTTACTTGGAGGTGACTTTGTATGGCAGGATCGTTTCAACTGATAAACCTTAAAAAGGGTAAAGATATTCTGATATCTCCCTCTTTGCTCTCTGCCGACGTGCTGAATATGGAACGCCATATAGAAATGCTTGAAGGTGAAGCGGATTGGCTGCACTTGGATATAATGGACGGGCATTTTGTCCCGAACCTTTCCTATGGGCCCTCCCTGTTAAAGGCGCTCAGAAAGAGATATCCTCACGCATTTATAGACGTGCACATAATGGTGGAGCCTGCAGAGGCGTTTGTTGATATGTTTATGGCAGAACAGCCATCAGTTCTCACTGTACATGTAGAGGCAACTCCGCACATCCATAGAGTGCTGCAGAAGATAAGAGACAACGGCATACCTGCGGGAGTATCTCTGAACCCGGGCACACCCGTCGAGATTCTCTATCCGATACTTGATATGACAGACCTTGTCCTTGTAATGTCCGTGAACCCGGGCTACGGCGGTCAATCCTTCATAGAGGGAACTTTAGGTAAACTTAAGAAACTGGCGCAGTGGCGCGAACAAAACGGGTGGGACTACCTTATAGAAATGGACGGCGGAATAGGCACTCACAATATTTCTCTTGCCGCATCTCATGGCTGCGATGTTGCAGTAGCCGGAAACGCCATATTCGGTCAGCCCAACCCTGCCGAGGTAATAAGGAAAATGAGGCTTGTCCTCAAAGAAGGGAGGTAATCCGAATGGCAGGTGAACTTGACAACGAAGTGAACTCAGACATAAAAAATGGAGCCGCCGAACTTGGAGCTAAGCTCAGAATTCTGCGCGAGGCTCAGAATATAACTATTCCGGACGTATCGCAGCACACAAAAATACAGAAGCATTACATATCAGCCATAGAGGATGGAAATTTAGATCTGCTGCCTAAAGGCCCATATACTCGTAGTTTCGTTAAGCAGTACTGCCTATATTTGGAGGCGGGCGACCTTTGGCCGTTTTATGACGAGCTTACCAAAGTCCAGAAAGTGACTGTTCCTAAGCATGAGCTGAAGGATGAGTCCGGCTATACAAGTGCCGAGCCCATTGTGTTCAAGCCTAAATCATACTTTTGGATATACCTTGTAATAGCTGTTTCAATAGCTGCCGCGTGCTGGATAACTTGGCAGTACAGATCTGATATCAGCTCCATTGCGACCGCCCCCGTCGACGGCGGAACGGCTGTTGCGGAGAAAAACGGTGAAAACCCGGAACAGCCTGCCGAGCCTCAAACGACGCCTGTTTCGGACAACGCGATTGCTCAGCCTGTGTCCGCGTCGATATCCGCCGCCACCGCTGGCGCAGGGCAGGCACCGGCTCCCGCGTCGGTCGACCTCGGCTGGATGGACGGCAAAAAGCCTGAACCAAAGAAACCTGCCGTGAAGCCGCTCTCCTCCGACACGCCCGCTCCCGCGCCTGCATCCACGGAAGTGAAAACAAGCGGAGAACTTAAAATAATACCTGTATCTATTGTATGGGTCAAAGTGAGCCAAAACAGAAAGACCCTTTTTGAGGGAATAATCAGACCCGGAGAGGATAAGACATACACCGTCACCGGCGAGATTCCTGTTCGCGTCAGATTCGGAAACCCAGGTAAGACCAACGTACAGTGGGCAGGAAACACCTCTTTGCCCTCCGAGAGCGGCGACAAACCCGTGACCCGTTATTACTGGCAGGATGGTAACGTGACGGATAAGCTGAAGTAAAGCACACGCAAAGAGTAAGCGTCAAATCTTCCGTACCTGTTCACAATCCCTAAGATCGTATAAATTCCC
>CAZBYL010000075.1:0-7823 GCA_964496275.1 uncultured Synergistaceae bacterium
GAATCGACCTCACGAAGGAAGCAGGCAACTGGCCCGTTATCCTGAAGAAGGTAGAAAACGCAATTATCAAGGCAGGAGCAAAGGGACGCATGGGAACATGGTCATACTCCTACGGCTACACGACAAGCGCGGCTCTCGGTGAATTCGGCAAGCGCATTGTCGAAGGCAAGGCGAAGCTCACAAGCAAGAAAGACCTCATGAAGTGCTATGAGTTCTACACACCGGGCTCAAAGTGGAACGGAAGCTACTACACAGACCTCGGCACAGGCGTTACAAAGAAGAACTACCTCATGGTCTACCAGGATACCTATATCATGGGCAAGGGCTACATGAACGCAACGTCCGTGAAGGTTCCCGCGAAGTATGAAAAGATTAAGATGACAAAGTAGCTTTTCCAAAAAACATTTGCAGCAATAAAAACCCGCGTCCGATGGTGGCGCGGGTTTTTTAATTGCCGTCATTTTTGCAACAAGCGTAAAATATTTCCCTGATGTATCATTAAATAGCATATAAAAAAGGTGAAATTTACAGAAAGCATTGACATTTTATCTGTGAGGAATATTATTATAAGTGTCCGCCTTCGGTAATATTTCATAGGATTTATTTAAGAATATTGATTTTGCCAAGGTCGTCCGGGCCGGATATTCCCGTAACAATATTCAAACTCATATATAATATGGGAGGAACTGGAATGAAGAAGACAGCACTATGTTTTGCCTTTGCAATGCTTATCACCGCGATGTTCTGCGGTGCGGCAATGGCTGCGGCGCCTTTCCACATCGGTATCGCAACTCTGACCGTTTCGCAGGCTGAGGATACCTACCGCGGAGCGGAGCGTATGATTAAGGAGTACGGAGATGTCGCCAACGGCGGTATGATTCGCCACGTCACCATGCCCGACAACTTTATGTCCGAGATGGAAACGACAATTTCGCAGATAGTAGGACTCGCCGACGACCCCAAGCTTAAGGTTATCGTTGTTGACGACGCAATTCCGGGCACAACAGAAGCTTTCCGCCGCGTAAAGGAGAAGAGGAAGGATGTCCTCTGCTTCGCCGGTGAGCCCCAGGAAGATCCCAACGTAATCACAAGCACAGCGGACTTTGCAATAGGCGTTGACAACATTATGCGCGGATATCTCATCATCAATTCCGCGAAAAAACTGGGAGCAAAGACGTTCGTACATATCTCCTTCCCGCGCCACATGAGCTATGAACTCCTCTCACGCCGCAAGGCAATAATGGAGCAGGCCTGCAAAGACCTCGGTCTTAAATTCGCATTCGAAACAGCGCCGGACCCCACGAGCGACGTAGGTGTGGCCGGTGCGCAGCAGTTTATCCTTGAAAAGGTTCCCGCGTGGGTTCAGAAGTACGGAAAAGACACAGCTTTCTTCTGCACAAATGACGCTCAGACAGAACCCCTTCTCAAGCAGGTTGCGAAGCACGGCGCGATATTTGTCGAGCCCGACCTTCCCTCACCCCTTATGGGATATCCCGGAGCATTCGGCATAGACCTTAAGAAGGAAGCAGGAAACTGGCCCGCAATCATGAAGAAGGTTGAAAAATCCGTAATCGCGGCCGGCGGCAAAGCTCGTATGGGCACATGGTCATACTCCTACGGCTGGAGCACGGTCTGCGCACTCTCCGAATACGGCAAGCGCATTGTTGAAAAGAAAGCGAAACTCTACAATCTGAAGGACCTCTGGAAGTGCTATGACAAGTATACGCCGGGTGCGGCATGGAACGGCGCTCCCTATTACGACATGGCGAAGGATATGAAGATTAAGAAGTTCACGCTCGTCTACCAGGATACGTATGTGTTCGGCAAAGGCTACCTCAAGGCGACGGAACTCAAAGTCCCCGAAAAGTATCTTAAACTTAAGTAAGCACGCATCGCGCAGTTAAAAGACCGAGTCCCTTGTGTATGAGGGACTCGGTTTTCTTGATGCTGATTTTGAAATTTGATAATGTTTGCCATATACGCTTTTATGATTATTTTTGCACACTGTTTTTCAGAAATGCAGGATATTCTCCGTAATTTGCCGCGATATCCGGCAAGACAGCCCAATTTTTAACTCTCTCTCAAAAAAATTACAAAAAGGTCGCATTGTAAATACGGAGAAAAAAACATATAGAAAAGATAAAAATGCCTTAAACTTTAGACCTAGAATCAAAAAAGATGTATAATTATGTAGTATAGGGAAGAGTGTGTTCCGCAAAAAGCAGATTTCACTTTCACCTAAGGAGATATAAAAGCCCCAAAAAGCAATGTATTCACAAGAAATGAGGCGAAGCGAATGTCCATAGGAGCTCCACTCCTGCAAATGCAAAATATCGGGAAGGAATACTTCGGCAACAGAGTTCTCGCAGACGTAAACTTCTCTCTGATGCCGGGAGAAATTCTGGGATTAGTCGGAGAAAACGGCGCGGGAAAGTCTACGCTGATGAATATCCTCTTCGGTATGTCGGTTATTCAGGAAACAGGCGGTTATGAAGGAAAGATTATCATTGACGGGGAAGAAGTTCATTTCAAAGACCCTCTTGATGCTCTCGATGCCGGAATAGGAATGGTTCATCAGGAGTTTTCCCTTATCCCGGGATTCTCGGCGACAGAGAACATCCTTCTGAACAGAGAATCCACAAAGTACAACCCCCTCGTCGAAGTTTTCGGCGACAGGCTCAAGACCCTCGACAGAGTTGATATGCGCGCACGTGCGACGAAGGCAATAGACACACTTGGTGTCACCCTCTCCCCCGAAACGCTTATAAGCGAAATGCCTGTCGGGCACAAACAGTTTACCGAAATAGCACGCGAAATTGACAGAAAAAAGACGCGTCTTCTCGTTCTGGACGAGCCCACGGCCGTTCTTGCCGAGTCTGAAGCAACGGTACTCATCACATCGCTCAAAAAACTTGCCGCGCAGGGAATCGCCATCATCTTTATATCCCACAGACTTCAGGAAATCATCGACCTCTGCGACAAACTTATAGTTCTTCGCGACGGCAAAGTCATTCAGGAAGCAAAGACGACAGAGACGAACGTGCGCCAGATAGCGAGCTGGATGGTGGGACGCCAGATAGCTGCGGACGCGGCTCCCGACGCAAACGAGCCGGAGAAAAAGTTCGGCGATGTAATACTCAAGACAGAGCACCTTTGGGTTGACATGCCCGGAGAGACGGTGCGCGACGTGTCAATCGGAGTTCGCGAAGGCGAAATCTTCGGTCTCGGCGGTCTTGCCGGACAGGGTAAGGTCGGCATCTCAAACGGTATCATGGGGCTCTACATTTCCGGCGGCAAAGTATTCCTGCGTGGGAAAGAGATAAAGCTGAACGACCCGGACGCCTCTCTCAAAGAGGGAATGGCGTTCGTCTCCGAAGACCGCCGCGGCGTAGGTCTGCTCCTTGAAGAGGGAATAGACTGGAACATCACCTTCACGGCACTTCAGGTGCAGGAAAAGTTCGTCAAGCATCTCCTGGGCGGGCTTGTGAAGTGGCGCGACGACAAGGCCATCGACGAATGTACGAGAGAATACATCAAATCTCTCGAAATCCGCTGCACAGGTCCCACTCAGAGAGCCATCGAGCTCTCGGGCGGAAACCAGCAGAAAGTGTGTCTTGCCAAGGCGTTTGCCGTGGCTCCGCACATTCTCTTCGTCTCCGAACCTACGCGCGGAATTGACGTAGGCGCGAAGAAACTGGTCCTTGACACACTGCGCAAGGTCAACAGAGAAACCGGTACAACGATAATAATGACCTCCTCGGAACTTGAAGAGCTGCGTTCGATATGCGACCGCATCGCTATCATCAACGAGGGCAAGGTCTCCGGCATTCTGCCCGCGAAGTCGCCCGCTGAGGAGTTCGGTCTCCTCATGCTCGGAAACGTCGCACAGGCAGATTCCGATGATACAAACGCAGAGAGCGGCAGGTGATCCCTATGAAAGAAAAACTTCAGGCATTTATCGAACACGCAGGCTGGCCCAGAATTATAATAGGGCTCTTCCTCCTATCACTCTTCGTAGCAGCGCCGTTCGTAGGCGTTCGTCTTGACGCGTCACTCTCGGACACACTCGTTCGAGTCGGCATGAACGGAATACTCGTTCTTGCGATGGTTCCCATGGTGCAGTCAGGCTGCGGGCTTAACTTCGGGCTTCCCCTCGGAATAATAGCGGGACTCCTCGGAGCCGTCACCTCAATCCAGATAGGCGTCACAGGCAGCATAGGATTCATAATAGCAATGGGAATAGCGGTCCCCATCGCCATAGTTCTCGGCTGGCTCTACGGTCAGCTCCTGAACAGAGTCAAGGGCGACGAAATGATGATAGCCACATATGTCGGCTTCTCCTCTGTCGCCGTCATGTGCATAGCTTGGCTTCTGCTCCCCTACACAAGCCCCACAATGATATGGGGATACGGCGGTTCGGGACTCAGAACCACAATCAGCGTAGAGGGTTTCTGGCTCAACTCCCTGAGCAAATATCTCAATATCCAGATAGGTGAATTCTTCTACATTCCCGTAGGCATGTACCTCTTCTTCGGGCTCATGGTATTCCTTGTCTGGGCTTTCTTCCGCACCAAAATAGGCACGGCTGTCACGGCAGTCGGCTCAAACCCCGAATTTGCCAGAGCTTCCGGTATTGACGTTGACAAGATGCGCACAGTCTCCGTAATACTCTCTACGGTTCTCGGAGCTATCGGAATATTGGTCTACGAACAGAGCTTCGGATTCATTCAGCTCTACATGGGACCGTTCTACATGGCATTCCCCGCAGTCGCCGCAATACTCCTCGGCGGAGCGTCGGTAAACAAAGCCTCGATGGTAAACGTCGTGGTCGGAGCGTTCCTCTTCCAGGGAATACTCACAATGACCCCCTCCGTCATCAACAGCGTAATGCAGACAGACATGTCGGAAGTCATAAGAATCATAGTCAGTAACGGTATGATCCTATACGCCCTTACCAGGAAAGTGATGGTGAAACGCTAATGGCAAACAAAAGCAAAGGCTCCATGAGCCTCAAAACAATAATTGCCAACAATGCGGTTCCTATCATCTTCATCGCGTTGTCGGCCGCGGCGATTCCTATTTCCGGATTCTCCGGCACATACCTCATTCAGGAAATGCTCACGCGTCTTGCGCGTAACTCCTTCCTCGTCCTCTCGCTCCTGATTCCTATCCTTGCCGGTATGGGACTGAACTTCGGTATGGTTCTCGGAGCCATGGCGGGGCAGATAGGCATGATATTTGTAACAGACTGGGCCGTGGTCGGAGTTCCCGGCATGATACTCGCGGGACTCATAGGCACGCCTATCGCGATGGTGCTCGGCTACATCTGCGGAGCAGTCCTCAACAGAGCCAAGGGACGCGAAATGGTCACCTCATACATACTGGGCTTCTTCATCAACGGCGTATACCAGTTGATAGTCCTCTACTGCATGGGAAACATCATCCCCATCTCAAACCCCCAGCTCGTCCTCTCGCGCGGCTACGGTATCCGTAACGCAATCAACCTCACGGGCCTGCGCCACGTTCTGGACAACCTCATCCCGCTCAAAATACTCACGGTTGACGTTCCCGTTGCGACCTTCATATTCATCGGCGCGTTCTGCCTCTTCATCGTATGGTTCCGCCGCACGAAACTCGGTCAGGACATGAGAGCTTTGGGACAGGATATGAAAGTCGCCGAAGAAGCCGGTATCCCCGTTGAGCGCACACGTATCATAGCAATCCTCATCTCCACGGTGCTCGCATGCTTCGGACAGATAATATTCCTCCAGAACATAGGCACAATGAACACCTACAACAGCCACGAACAGGCGGGTATGTTTGCCATAGCGGCGCTGCTCATAGGCGGAGCTTCCGTCAGCCGCGCCACAATCACAAACGTATTTGTCGGAGTTACGCTCTTCCACCTTATGTTTGTCGTATCCCCGATGGCGGGTAAGGAACTCATAGGTCAGGCTCAGCTCGGCGAATACTTCCGCGTATTCGTATCCTACGGCATAATCGCGCTCGCCCTCGTCCTCCACGCATGGAAACGTATGCGTGACAAGGCAGAGGCACGCCGCAGCCTGAGAGGAGAATAACCATGTCTTTTGAAAACATCAATAAAAAACGGCTGGTAATACGCATAGCGCTTCTTGCGCTGATAGTAGCCTTCGGATTCTTCCTCTTCTACATAGGCAAGCAGCACGAAGTTCTGCTTGACAACAAAGAAGTGGAAATAGCGGGCAAAACATACACACCGGCGGAATACATGGTCGTCACTATAAACGGAGATGAAGAAAACACTCTGGAGTTCTACCCCGACGACCGCGACGTGGCGAAGCTCAACGGCCCCTCACACACAATCAAAGTTCAGATCGTGAACGAGGATACGGAAGAAGTTATCAAAACAGTCGAAAGGTCCTTCAACTTCGGGCGCACAGGCAACCTCATGATATCACTGCCCGCACTCGTTGAAGACGTCCCCGACGTCTACCTCCCGCTTCCCAACGCAAATCAGGACGACGAGGAAGACGACGACGCAGAACCCACAGACGGAGTCCCGCAGGGCGACGCCCCCGCTGCCCCAACTCTGACAGACTGACAAAACAGCACAGAACAATAAAAACACCAAGACCCGCCTGCTAAGGGCGGGTCTTGGTGTTTTTTTGTATGCGGGATTCTCCGCGCTTTTCATTGCTGCTCGTTTTTTTCATTTACGAGTCTTTGTATCTCTTTGATTCTGGGAACGAGCGCTCCCGGGCGTTTGCCTGTTCCCTGCAGGGATATTAGAACAGCTTTGTATCCCAGCATCTTGTTTGCCTTAATAAGAAGTCTGAGAAGTCTGTTTTTTGCGGATATTTTTTCCATATAAGCCTCCTCGTTGTTGAGGGAGACGGATATAACGGAGACTCCGTTGGTCTTGAGGGAGGATATATTCTTTATATCCTTCCAAGGAATGAACCCGGGAGAACTTGCCGTGCTTCTGTCAGTGATGCCCTGTTCGTCAACAATCAAAACGGGGTCTTTTGACCCTATACCCTTTAATGTAATGACAAAACATGCTCCGAAAAACAGAGCCCCAAAGATAGCAAACGCTCTGTCCGCAAAAACAGCCAGCCCGCCCAGTTTGACACTTTCAAGCAAACGTGCGAGCGCCCCCATAGTGCCGTATTCCGGAAGGTCTATAAAAAGGCATCCGACGGAGGCGCAGGTCATAACAAACGCAAGAAGCGGTATTTTGATAGTTTCCTTCATACTCTTTTTTATGACGATAGGTTCAATATTCATAAGACACCTCTTTCTGCGGGAGCGTTTTCTATAAGGCTCAGACACACCGCTATTTTAGCACCACAGCTAAAAAACGGTGTGCCGTTGATTAGAGGTGTTGTTTGGCATACGGTAAGTTTTGCTTTTGACTGTAGTTTTTTGAATTTGTCCGGTCTGCAAAACATTCAAGAACAAGAACAGCTTCCATGGTGTCCAATTTATGCAAGCCGGTACTCTTCAAGCCTTCCCCCCTTTGTGGGCGGCCAGAGAGCCAAATCAGCGGTTTTCTGATTTGTGCGAATCGGCTGGTTGTTACACCCAGAAGGTGGCTGCGGACGGACTTCCGCAGACGGATGAGGGTGCACTTGACCTTGGTTTTGTGGTTTTACCGGAAGTCAACCCCAAGACCCAAACCCCAAGACCCAAGACCCAAGACCCAAGACCCAAGACCCAAAACCCAAAACCCAAAACCCAAACCCCAAGACCCAAACCCCAAGACCCAAGACCCAAGACCCAAAACCCAAAACCCAAAACCCAAAACCCAAAACCCAAAACCCAAAAGCACCCCTCATCCG
>CAZBYL010000076.1:0-7814 GCA_964496275.1 uncultured Synergistaceae bacterium
GTAGATTTCTTCCATTCTGCCGATAAATTCGGGGCCGAAGAATATTGCGTCCACATCGGCGAGGTCAAGGCAGTAACGTATCTCCTGAGCTGTGTATCTGTAGTTCAGCGGAACGGCCAAAGCTCCTGTTTTGAGTATGCCGAAGTAGACGGGAAGCCATTCAAGACTGTTCATCATGAGGATGGCGACCTTGTCTCCCTTTTTAATTCCGCGGCTCAGCAGCAGGTTCGCGCAGCGGTTTGCCTTTTCGTCAAAGACGCTCCACGAAATTTCACGGCGGTAGCTTTCTGTGGGGCTGGATTCTATAAGTTCATACTCTTTCCATGTTACGCGCCGAAGTTCTTTGACTTCGGGGTTGATTTCCACGAGCGCGGTTTCATGGCAAAATTCATGTGCGTTTCTCTCAAGCAGTTCTGTGATTGGCATAAGGTCTCCTCCTCAATTTGGCAGTGCTTTTGGTCGGGAGGCAGGTACAAAAAAATCCCCGTCCTCCTGTTACAGAGGACGGGGAATATTCACCCGCGGTACCACCTCAGTTTGGCGCAGCCTCACGGCCTACACCCTCGTCGGGTACGAAGCAAGCGCTCGATACCCTATCGCTTTAACGGGCGAACCCGTCGCAATCTACTCAGGCAAAAGCCCTTTGGGTGCGCTGCTCCCGGAATGTATTCGTCAAATCGAAATCCGCTGTCTCGCACCGACCGACAGCTCTCTGAAAGATCCACGATATGCTTACTTATTTCCGATCATCGCATTTGCTTATTTAACTCGCGTAAGTTTTACACACAAAAAGATTTATGTCAAGCGAAAAAAAACTTTATAGAGTGTTTCGGTATCCGTAACGTTCAGACTATACTTGCTTTGACCGATATGTCGTTAGAGCTTATGTATAATTCTGTCCAGACTGTTTGGTTTGGCTGCGTAAAAGCAAGCTTTGTATCTTATCGCAGATGTCAAGGACTATGTTCTGCAGTTTCGATTTGTATGGTGTTCGGGGTTTTCACGGTTTTAGAATAGTTTTAGCCGTACCGAATACAGGTTGGGAACTCCGCACTATATGTCGGGTCTTGTTATGTGGACAGTGTCTTCACAGAACCAGTCGTATACGGTGTCTTTGGGTTTGCCCTGTTTTTTCAGTCTCTCTATGCTTGTGCCTATTATGAAAAGAGGCGGCATCGGGTTTATGAGCGCTTTTCCCTGTGTGGCGATTTCGGCGGATATTTTTTCAAGAGATTTTTCACTGTCTGCCACGACCACCGCCATTGTCCAGTTTTCCTGGTCTTGGCTGTCTATGTCTCCGTAGCCGGGTATGTAGATTCTTTTTTGCGCAAGCATGAAGAGGTGAAGGTATCCGAGGTCACGGTAAAAATCCTCCGTCGTATTTTCTTCGACGCGGAAGAAGAAGAGTCTGTCCGCATCTTTCATTTTGTATTTGTCCGATTTGAATTGCGGTTCTTTTCTGTATAGCTCAAAGTCGTATCTGCTTCTCAGTATGAGGTTTGTGTGCAGGCTGCCCGTAGGCGCTTTCGTTTTTGCCGTCCATGCGTCAAGAGCTTCCTGACCTGGTGGTGTGATGCCTCTTGCCCCCACGCCGGAATTTGGAAATTCACCTATGAAACTTTTTATTAGAGGATGTTTTTCCCACAGGTATTCTACTTGCCCGTTTTCGATTTTAAAAAGTTCGTTTGAGGATATTGCAGGGACAACAGGCAAAGTCTCGTCTACAGAATATTCTTTGACCCCGAACTGACCAATGAAGGCGCGCTCCATGAGAAGGTAGAGCCTGTTGTTCCAAAGGGCGCGGCTTGCGTCGAAGTCGGGAATGGGGGCTGCGGCAAGCCAGTTTTCCTCCGCCTGTTTTTCCCGCAGCTCTTCGCCCTTTTCCGTAAGGACAAAGCCGTCTGAGGCGGGTTTGATGTATTCGGCTTGCGCAAGTTTTTTCACAAAAACGGGGTCTTCCCCCGCGAGGGCGAAGGTCTCTTCGTCCCAGCAGGGGAAGTCCGGCTCAAACAGAAGGATTGAGCGTTCCATGTGTTTCTCCTAGAGTTTGCCTTCGCGCTCGTCGGAGGTGAGGGCCTTCCAGAAGGCGAAGCATGCGCATACCATTATGAGAGAGAAAGGTGCTGCTGCGGCAAGCGATACTGTCTGCAGATTTTGCAGTCCGCCCGAGATGAGGAGAACTACAGCAAGAGCCGCCATAAGTATTCCCCATATTCCCATCTTTCCCTTTGGCGGGTTGAGGTCGCCGTGCGTGGAGAGCATGGAGAGCACGAATGTGCCTGAATTTGCCGAAGTTACAAAGAAGGTGATGATGAGAATTATCATAACCGCGGACATGATTGTTCCGAATGTGTAGTACTTATACATTTCAAAGATTCCGACCGATACGTCTTTGAGAACTTCCGCGGAGACGTTAATGTGGCGCACGAGTTCGAGGTGCAGAGCGGATGTGCCGAAGATTGCAAACCATGTGAAGCTTCCGAGTGCCGGTACGATGAGAACTCCGCTTACAAACTCACGTACTGTGCGTCCGCGTGAAATACGTGCCACGAAGGAGCCGACGAAGGGTGCCCATGAAATCCACCATGCCCAGTAGTAGAGTGTCCAGCCGTTGAGGAAGGATTCGTATTCTCCGCCGTACGGAGCAAGTGAGAAGCTCTCTTTGATGAGTCCGCTTGTGTAGTCGCCTATTCCTGTCATGAGCGAGTTGATGATTGGCAGCGATGGGCCTACGAGGAAGAGGGCGAGCATGAGCCCGAGGCATATCCAGAGGTTGAAGTCAGCGACTTTTTTAATGCCTTTTTCTATTCCGAGTATTGCGGAACCGGTGTAAAGAAGTGCAAGGACGCCTATGATGGCTACCTGTACGAAGGTTGTCTTGGGTATTCCGAATATCGCGTTGAGTCCGCTGTTAAGCTGCAGTGTGCCGAGCCCGAGAGATGTCGTGATGCCTGCTAATGTCGCAAATATGGCAAGGATATCAACAGTTTTGCCGAATGTGCCGCGCACTCTCTCTTCACCTACGAGCGGTATAAAGACGGAGCTGATGAGTCCAGGCGTGTTGTGGCGGAACTGGTAGTATGCAAGAGGCATCGCTATTACAGCGTATCCAGCCCAGGGGTGAAGTCCCCAGTGGAAGAAGGATATCTGCATGGCATCGCGTGCTGCCTGTACGGAACCGGCCTGTGCTCCGAAGGGCACCGAACCGAAGTGGAAGAGCGGTTCTGCCGCGCCGTAGAATACGAGCCCGACTCCCATACCTGCGGAGAAGAGCATTGCAAACCATGACATGTTGCTGTATTCGGGACGTGAGTCCGCAGGTCCGAGACGCACGGAGCCAAAGCGGCTTAAGGCCGCGAATATGCAGAATACGACAAAGATATTCATGGTAAGCATGTAGCCCCATCCGAAATATTTTGTGAGCCCGCCGTTGAGTATCTTTGCGAAGCTTCCGAAAGAGTCGGGGGAGATAATCCCCCAGAATACGAGTGCGAATGTTATTGCTATTGAAATTAAATAGACGGGATTGTACTTGCTCTGTGCCGCATTGTCTTTCGTCATTGCAAACTGCTCCTTTCGCTGCTGATACCTGATTAAAACAGGGAGGACACGGCGGGAAAAGATGTATTCCTGACCTTGCCCTCCCTAATTTATATCACTATCAGAATCGGCTTAGAACTTTGTGGGGAAAATCTTGGGCTCGGTTAGCTCGGCCGCCAGTGAATCAAGTGCTACTCCGACTCTGTGATAGCGGAGATTCCACTCTGCTTCCGGGGACATCTGAGGATCTCCCAACGGATACGGAACAGATACTGTCTGTACCATTCTGTTTGAACCGACAGTCTTTGCGACGTCTATAAGGTTGCACATTACCACAACGGGGATTCCTGTACGCTCTATTTCTTTTGCCATCGTTGCACCGCAACGTGTACAGGTTCCTCAGGTGGCGGTGAGGACCACGGCGTCAACATTTGCCTGTTTCAACTCAGCGGCTATCTCGCGTCCGAACTTGGCGGCATAGTTCTGTGTCGTGCCTGTGCCTACCGTTGTGTAGAAGTAATCATGGAGTTTCGCGAATTTGCCCTCTTTCTCGTAGGCGCGCATTGCATCTACGGGTACGCCTCTGTCGGGAACTTTGCACATTGCTTCGGGGTCAAATCCGGCGTGGATTGTCTTGTACTCTCCTTCGGGGAGACTGTCTTTGCCGGCGATGTTGTACTTGCCCCACTTCTGGGCAGACGCGCTCTGTATTCTGTCGGGGTTGTCAAATGGCACGACACCGCTTGATGTGACAAGAGCTATCGTGCATTTGCTCAGGTCTTTGACTGCGGGTGCGGGCGGAATTCTGTCCATCTTCGGAATGACAAGTTCCGTCTGATAAGGTTCGCCGTTCAGTTTCTTAAGCAGCATGTCTATTACTCTGTCCGCAGCCATAACTTCGTTGGGTTCGGGGAGCTCGTAGCGGATACCGCGGGGGAAGTAGCCCTCTTCCGCTGCGGGGCGAAGTTCTGCTTTGTTTGCTATTTTCTCCGCGAACGCTGCCATAAGCGTGAGGTCTTCCTTCATGAATGTAGCTTTTCTGCCGCCTTTGAAGATGTAGCAGTTGGCTTTGTATTCGTCAACACCGGGGTTCTCTTCGTTCATGGAAGTGATGACCGGTACGTTGTAGCGGTCTGCTATAGCTTTGCAGAGAAGTCCGCAGCCAACTCCGTAGCGTCCTGCCATGAAGGCTGGGCCTGCGAAGAAGATGTCAAATTCTTTTTTGTCGAGCCATGCGAAAATTTCAGCAAGGGCTTCTTCCGTATGGTTTGTGATGTAGTTGTCTCCGCACACGAAGGTATTTGTAACCTCTATGCTCGGTATCATTTCGTTCAGCATGTTTGAGCAGCCGATAAGGCCCTCGTGAAAAATAGGCTTACTGTCAGCGGCGTCTTCTCCGCCAACCTGACCAAAGAACTGGTTTATATAGTGAACAGCTTTCATCAACTTCACCTCCTAAAATTTAGAAATCAGCGCAGGTTCTCTTTGAGTAGCCGCTGATGTGGTTTGCGCAGAACATTCCGTTGTTTTCCATGACGCAGGAGCCGTCAGGATTGATGCAGCCTTCCCAGCCGCCGGAATTTCCGTCGCGTGCGAGAGCCTCAAGCTCTCCTATAACTTCCATTGCGGGCATGTCGTAGAACTGCGAGACGTTACCCGTGGATACGAGTGCATTTGTAGCGGGGTTCATAGAAACGAGGGGCTGTGACGCTCCGTCTCTTCCAGTTGCTTCGTCAGAGATACCGACCGTCTTGATGCCGAGTCTTTCGAGCTCCACGAGCATTGCCGTGTAGTCAACATCGGGGTTCCCGTAGCCCTCTTCCGCTACGACCGCTGCCGCCGCTCCGAGGCTTACTGCAATCTGTCCCGCCATCTGGACGCAGCGTGTTTTTTCGTCCATCTTGGGGTTCAGCGTTGACATTATCACGCCGAGGAAGTTTATAGTCTTGCCGTGCTCGGCATAGAGTCGCTTTATCATCGGGTTTGTGGAGAATTCGTAGGTTGACATTTTTGAAGAGCTGGGCATGAAGCTGCCGGATACCAGGCATCCGTCAAGAAGTTCATTGGGGTGCATGAAGGTGGGGAGCATTCTGTTCCCGTCCCATCCGTAGATGAGTGTGTTGTAGCCCAAGGCTTCCATCTGTGTCTGGGGCTGAAGGACGTAGACTACGCCGGGAAGAGCCTTTGTCTTTTCGTCGCGGTCGGGTATTGCGGGAAGGTCATAAACGTCAAGGATTTCCGGCTCCATGTCGCGCACACACTGTGCGATGTGCTCGGCAAGACGCATGGAAGCCCATCTGATTGCGTGGTTTTTCTTCTGCTGTTCTCTCTGCTCGAAGAGTTCGTCTGTATCGGCTACGAGAACGAGGTTTGGCATGTCTCCCCATATTGTGTGATGCTGGTAGGGGCCTCCCATGTCGATGAGTCCGTCCTGGAATCCACCCCAATGTTTGCCGACGGAAAGGAGTGTCGCATCCGCAAGCACATGAGTTCTGCCCATTCCGGCCTGGCCGAGCGGGCTTGTTGTTCCGGGATATGCTCCCTGTCCGCCGCTTACCTTGCACCTGAACTCCACAGATTCCTTAACGGGGCAAAGTCTCACCATGTCTCCGGGGTGAACGATAAGAAGCTCCGCTTCCGTAATGTGACTGTCTTCGCGCACGACGCGAAGGGCGTCTTCCTTATCCACCGTCAGGACTCCTCCGCAGTATGCGGTCTTGTCTCCGAAGACGATGTCTTTTACTTTGAAGCTGCCGATCTCAAGTCTCATTATTTCTCCTCCTTGCAAATATGTATTTTGTAAATATCTGTCCTCCGCGAAACGCTTCGGAAATACCTTCGTAACTTTATTCACATTTAACCTCAAATCGTCATTCAAGGACAATTGTGAAAAACGTGAACCGCTGTGTCACGTTTAGTACTAACGCGCCGTGCTTGCGGTACAATATGATCGGCTTTATGAATTTCAAAGGCGCGGAGGGATACGGATGTTTACCGTTGAGGAATTGCTGAAACTTTCAATTTTTGACGGAGCCGCAGTTCTGGCGGGTGAGGGGGGACTGGGCAGAAAGGTGAAGTTCATAGACTTCATAGAGGTTCCCGACGCTTATAGGTGGCTTGCAAAGGACACATTTATATTTACGGCGGGATATGCCTTCCGCGATACGCCCGATGCTCTTACGGAGCTGATACGGGTATATCTGTCGGGCGGCGTATCTGGGTTCGGAATAAAGCTCGGAAGATTTATAGATTTTTTGCCCGATGAAATTTATGTTATGGCAAATACAGCGGGATTCCCTATAATCTCTTTGCCGGAAGCTCTCCCATACGCCGTCATTGCGAAGGCTGTCATGCGTGAGATATTTAAACATGAGCAGGAGGAACCGTTTAGGGAGAGTGACTGGGGCGAGGAGTTATTTTTAATGGACAGGGATCCGGACGGAGCCACCGACATTCTTGAGATGCGAGGGTGGAGCCGTGAAAAGAGAGTGTGGGCTCTGCAAATCAACGGGGCATTCCCATCGGCTCCAGTTTTGGGTGCGAGGCCGCACCTTCTTAATTTCAAGGATACGACAAGAATCGTTGTTCACGCCGAAGCTGACGAGTCTCCCGAAAAATTTGCGGAGTTCTTAAAGTCAGGCGCGCAAGGCATTTGGGATTCCTCTCTTGTTTCCATGTACGGCCCCTGCACTGTTGAAAAGCTTCCAATCGCGTTTAAGAAAGTTTCCGACGCCCAGAATATAGCTGTATCTTTGGGGCATAGAAACGGTTTTTTCACATATAGGCAGATAGAACTCCTTGCCCTTGTATGCCGCTTTGCGGATAAAAAAAGCATTCTCACTTGTGCACAAAAAGTTCTGGCTCCGTTAATAGAAGAGGATGCCCGCGGGCACATGGAACTCGTGCGGACTCTTTCCGTCTGGCTTGCCTGCGAAAGGTCGGTGCAGAGAGCGTCCGCCGTGCTGTACATTCACAGAAATACGCTTCGCTACAGGCTGAACAAGATAGAAACCCTCATATCTCTCGATGAGGATAATCTTTTCATTTTACGTATCGCTCTCATGTTCTTTTGTGCACCAAGCACAATTCACAACAAATAACCTGTTCACAAAAACATTGTAAGCTTTCTCCCTATGCCATAACATGTAGTATAGGGCTTGCCCATAACTTAACGTTAAGAGGAGGAAAAAAAATGGCAGAGAAAAAGCATGAATCAGTAAAAGCTTTTGAACCTGAAACATTTTTAGTAAGCGTTATTATTTCTATCTTATCCG
>CAZBYL010000077.1:0-7786 GCA_964496275.1 uncultured Synergistaceae bacterium
AGCGTGAAGGGCTGAAAAAATACGCTTCAATCACAGACGGACATCTTACAGACATAATAATCATGGGACGATACAGAAATTTATAGTGCCTTTCTCTTGACTGATTCTTCTTTAGGCACGAAAATAAATGCTTATATTATCAAGATTGGGAGGGCTGATATATGGAAAGCAAGAATAGGGAAAAAATTTTGGAGCTGCTTGAAAAAGATGCTAAGCTATCCGCTTCCGAAATTGCTGTTTTGCTCGGACTTGCAGAGGAAGATGTAGTCAACGAGACAGCAAAGATGGAAAAGGAACATATCATTTGCGGCTATCATGCGTCCGTCAACTGGGAGAAGACTGATGATGAAAAAATTTCGGCTTTGATTGAGCTGAAAGTCAATCCTCAAAGAGGCAAGGGCTATGACGCAATAGCAAAAAAAATATATCAGTTCCCGGAAGTGGAGTCTCTCTATCTTATGTCCGCCTGCGGCTATGACTTTTCGGTAATCTTAAAAAAAGCTACCATGAAAGAGATAGCACATTTTGTATCTTCAAAGCTGGCCGTAATCGATGAAGTCAACAGCACCGCCACCCATATAGTCCTCAAGAGATACAAAGACCACGGGACTATGCTTGTTGAGGGCAAAAAAGACATGAGGATGGTCGTTGCACCGTGAGAGATGTAATTTGCAACAAGATAAAAAGCATAAAACCGTCAGGAATCAGAAAACTTTTTGACATAGCAAATGAAATTCCGGATGTAATATCTCTCGGAGTCGGAGAGCCTGACTTTGACACTCCTTGGCACATCAGAGAAGAGGGCATGTACTCCCTTCAGCAGGGCAACACCTTTTACACATCAAACTCGGGTCTTGCCGAGCTGAGAAATGAGATATGCGCATACATTAAGCGCCGCTATAATCTCACTTATGACAGCAAGAGCGAAGTTATAGTCACAGTCGGAGGCAGCGAGGCCATTGACATCGCCCTTCGTGCAATAATTAACCCCGGGGATGAGGTCATATGCCCTGAGCCGTGCTTTGTCTCATACCAGCCATGCATAACTCTCGCGGACGGAGTGCCTGTCACTATCCCTCTTGCCGCAGATACGGAATTTCGCTTAACAAAAGAACAGCTTGAGGCAGCTATAACACCAAAGACGAAAGCTCTTATGATCTCCTACCCCAACAACCCAACGGGGGCGATAATGGAACGCAAAGACCTTGAACCTCTGGTCGATGTGATAATCAGCCATGACCTTGTTGTCATCACAGACGAGATATATTCAGAGCTCTCCTACCATGGAGACCATGTCAGCATCGCATCAATGCCCGGAATGCAGGAGCGCACAATCCTTATCAACGGGTTCTCCAAAGCTTACGCAATGACAGGCTGGCGTCTGGGGTATGTCTTGGCACCCGCATACATTACCGAATACATGCTCAAGATACATCAGTTCGCTATAATGTCATCCCCCACGACAAGTCAGTACGCGGCGATAGCGGCACTGCGCGAGGGCGACAAGGACATTAAGATGATGAGAGATTCGTACAATCAGAGAAGACGCTATCTTATGGACGCTTTCCATAAGATTGGGCTGCCGTGTTTTGAACCATACGGAGCTTTCTACGTATTTCCCGACATATCCGAGTTTGGAATGTCCTCAGAGGAATTCAGCACGGCGCTGCTTATGGCGGAAAATGTTGCTGTCGTCCCGGGCTCTGCTTTCGGAGAGTGCGGAGATAAGCACATAAGAATATCCTACGCTTATTCGCTTGACGAACTCAGAGAGGCTATGAAACGCATCGGGCGTTTTATAAAAAAATTACGGTCAAAAAAATAAATATGCAATGGGGTCAAGGTATCGGCAATACGATATTTTGACCCTACATTAAATTTTATCCGAAAGAGGGGAACTCTATGCTTGATGAGCTTATTGCGGCGGCAAAAGAGGACAATAACTTCATTGAGGACGCTTTTTTTGAGGACGAAACATTGAGCGATGCAGAACTCTCAGGCTTTCGGTTTGCAGAAACAACCTTCAGCAAGTGCCGCATAACACACTCTTCCCTCAGCTCCGCCAGGTTCACCGATACAACATTTATAAACTGTGACATTTCAAATTGTAACTTTGCCTCGTCTTATTGGAAGAATGTTTTGATTAAAGAATCAAAAAGTATCGGCAGCAATTTTTCCGAAGCATTTTTTAAAGATATAAAGCTTATCGACAGCTCTTTCGCTTACGCCAACTTCTTTATGTCGGTATGGGACTCCGCTCTTGCTATGGAGTGTTCATTCACGGAGTCCGTTTTTTCCGAAGTGAAATTTAAGAAAACATGCTTTTCAAAGTCAGATATGACACGTGCCGATTTTTTTAAGACAAAGCTGAAAGACATTGATTTTTCAACCTGTACAATAGACGGCATATCCCTTTCAGATACATATAACGAACTTAAAGGGCTTACAGTCAATACATTCCAAGCAGTCGAACTCGCAAAAATGCTCGGACTTAAAATTACATAGCCTCTCTGCCGCTCTCTCTTTATTTCTTTTTTATGCTGCCAAGCTTACCATAAGCTATGGCTATATTTAAGAGTTCCGATACGACACTGTCCATAGCCTGAACACATGCATACTCCGCTCTGCCGTGGTGGCTGTGGCTTCCTGTGCCCAAGTTGGGACATGGGAGGCCCATGTATGAAAGCCTTGAGCCGTCTGTGCCTCCTCTTATAGGCACAATCTCCGCCTCGCCTCCTGCATCTCTTACAGCTTGAACTGCGATATCTGTCATGAATGGGTATTTGATTACTTCTTCAGCCATGTTGCGGTATGTCTCTGTAAATTCTATTTCAACACTGCCTTTGCCATATTTGCCGTTGATGAATTCGGCAGCCATATTCATAATTTCCATGCGTCTTTTGACTTTTGCATATTCGTGGTCGCGCAGGATGTAATGCTGATATGAGCTTTCTACACTTCCGCCGCTCGATGTGAGCAGAAAGAAGCCCTCCCGTCCGGATGTATATTCAGGACGCTCTGCAATCGGAAGCATGGAGAAAAATTCCATAGCCAGAAGCTGTGCATTGACCATGACATTTTTAGAGGTGCCGGGATGCACTCCCACTCCTGTAAACTTAGCTTCTGCGCTCACGGCATTAAAACTTTCGTAAGATATTTCGCCAAAAGCACCGCCATCTACTGTGTAGGCAAAATCGGCCCCAAAGCGTTCCACGTCAAAATGGTCCGCACCGCGCCCAATCTCCTCATCAGGGGTAAACCCTATGACTATCTTTCCATGTTTTATGCTGCTGTCCGAGAGAAGAATCTCTGCCATTGTAAGAATCTCTGCAATGCCGGCTTTATCGTCTGCGCCTAAGAGCGTAGTACCGTCTGTCACTATCAGGTCTTTTCCCGTATAGCGCTTTAGTGACGGGTATTTGTCCGGAGAAATAGCTATGCCAAGCTCGCCGTTCAGCACTATTTCGCCTCCGTCGTAACTTTCCTCGATGCGAGTTTTTATATTTTCCGACGGAGCATCTGAAGACACATCCATGTGAGCGATGAAGCCCAGCACAGGTGCGGTTTCATCCGTATTTGACGGTATCGAAGCAAAAAGGTAGGCATTGTCATCAAGGACGACATCCGTGAGTCCCATAATCTCCATCTCTGCTTTAAGAAGACGTGCCATCTTCCATATTCCCTCGCTGCTCGGAGTGCATTTTGATTCAGGGTCGGAAGCGCTTGGAATCTGCACATATTTCAGCAATCTTTCATAGGCTCTCATTATTTTACAATCTCCTTTAGTGATATTTGCTTTGTCTTTATATTATCTCACAACTTATGAAAATAAAAATCCCGTGCCTGCGCATATTGGCAGGGACACGGGATAAAAAAGCTGCATAATTTAATTTTTACTCTACAGGCTGTCCGTTAATTCTTACAGGGACTTTGGCAATCGATTTAAAGAACTTAGCTTTTGCAAGCATGTACTCTCTATCGGGAGTCTTTATATCAGAAAGAGGATATTCAATGCCCATATTTTTATAGGTCTCTGTGCCAAACCTGTGATACGCCAGGAATTCCATAAATCTCAGTTTTTTTAGTCCTTTTACGAATTCCGCAGAGAGAGCAAGTGCATCGTCCGAATCATTTATTCCTGGAATGAGGGGAGTGCGCACAACAAGGTCAAAGCTATATGATGATTCGTCCGCTTTTTTAATGTTGTCCATTATAAGCTTGTTGTCAACTCCGGTAAGTTTCTTGTGCTGCTGCGGGTCGGCGTGTTTTAAGTCTGTGTGGAGAAGATTTATGAGAGGCAGAAGCTTTTCGACTTTTTCCCAAGGCGCAAAGAAGCCCGTCTCAAGAGCTCTGTTTATCCCTCTGTCACGGCAGCCTTCCAGAACTTCTCTTACAAAGTCTGTCTGATCAAGAGGCTCTCCGCCGCTTATCGTCACTCCGCCTCCAGAATGAAAGTAAAATATTTCATCTTTTGCGATTTCGCGCACTGCCTCTTCCGATGTCATTTTCATCCCATATGGTTTTATGGCGGAGGAAGGACAGACTTTTATACACTCAAAACAGCCTGTGCATTTTTTTCTGTTATGGACTATCCTGCCAGAATCGATTGCAAGCGCGCTGTTTTTGCATGCTGCAATGCAGGCGCCGCAGCCTATGCATTTTTCCGCAACTCTTCCGATTTCGGGGAGTGGACTCTGAGACTCAGGCGTAGAGCACCAAATACAGCGCAGCGGACAGCCCTTCAGGAAGAGGACGGTTCTAAGACCGTCCCCATCATGAATGGATGTTTTTTCTATTCTGAGTACACTTCCTACTGTTTTTCCGACATGCATGGTTCTAGCCGCAAGTGATGCAGGAGTCGCTCTCTGTCTGCACTGTTCTTGCAATGATGTCATCTTGGACATCTTTGCCAAGCTCTACAAAAAAGGCTGTGTAGCCTGCAACTCTGACCAAAAGGTTTCTATACTCTTCGGGGTGCTTCTGCGCCTCTATAAGTTTCTTCTGGTCAACAACATTGAACTGCACATGATATACACCAAGCGAACAGAGGCTTTTGAGCATTGCCATAAGCTGCTGGATGCCATTTTCGGACGCAAGCATCTCAGGTGCCAATTTCATATTAAGCAGTGTTCCCTGCACATAGCGGTCATGAGGAATGTTGGCGACAGATTTTAAAACTGAGCTGGGCCCGTTTGTGTCTGTCCCTCCATTGGGGCTGACGCCGTCGGCAAGGGGCTTGCCCGCTCTGCGTCCCGAGGGAAGAGCTCCGACTTCAACGCCGAAGGGTGTGTTGCCGGAGACGGGAAGTATTCCCGGTGTCATGACTCCGAATTTACTGCGGTAGTTCTCTATTTCATCAGCGATGTACGTAAAGAGGTCTGCGGCAAGGTCATCGGCGCGTGCATCGTCATTGCCGTATTTAGGTGCCTCTTTGCAGAGTTTAAGAATGCTTTCACAGTTCTCAAAATCACAAGCAAGTGCGTCAAGAAGCTGAGCCATTGTTATCTGCTTTGTATCATAGACGAGGTGCTTTATTGCAGATACACTGTTGATAAGGTCGGAGACACCGATGCATATAATGCCGTTCCCCGTGTTGTACTTTGCTCCGCCCCATGCATAGTCTTTTGCGCTTTCGATGCACTCTTCAAAGCTTATCGAAAGAGCAGGAACGGGACGGTTCATGCATATTTCGTCTATTATGTGGCTTGCTTTCACAACCACTTTAATGACATAGTGAAGCTGTGCTTTAAGAGCACTCATAAAATCATCAAATGTCTTAAATGTCATTGGGTCGCCGGTCTGAGCTCCTGCCATCCTGCCGCTCTTTCTGCAAACACCGTTGAGCATTGTAAACTCTACAACACTGCCGAGGTTGATATCGGCAAGAGCGGAATATCCGCGCAGTTTGCCCGCAAGGTTTGTCTCGACGCAGCCGCCGGGGTTCCAGTCCAAAGCCTCTCTGATGGGTATGCCTTTGTTCATAAGCATACGTATTCCCACTTCGTCGTTGTGGAATGCGGGAAAACCCGTCCCCAAACTCATCAGCTCAACTATTTTGCGCAGGAACGAATTGGGGTTCTTCGCCATATTGTAGCGAACCGAGAGCGAGGGCTGGTAGAGCTGTGTATCCATAGTAGCCTGAAGTATCATATATGACAGGTCATTTACCGCATCCTGACCTCTGTGGTCAACTCCGCCTGCGCAGAGGTTCTGGAACATGGGGTAACCCGATGCGTATTCGGCAGACTTCGCGTCCTGGAAGAGGCACTGCTCCGAGAACTTTACCCAGAGGCAGTCAAAGAGTTCCTGAGCCTCTTCGGGGGTAATTCTTCCTGCTTCAAGGTCAGCCTTATAGAAAGGATAGAAGTACTGGTCCATACGTCCGGGGTTGTAAGCGGCCGCATTCTGCTCCATGAATATGCATATCTGATAGAAGTAGAATGACTGCATCGCCTCGACAAATGTGGAAGCGGGCTTTGCGGGAACCTTTCTGCAAGTTTCGGCTATACGCTCAAGCTCTTTTTTGCGTTTGGGGTCTTTCTCCTGTGATGCAAGGCGCTCTGCCTCTATAGCATAACGCTCTGCAAGAGTAACCATGCCCTCCGCAGTTATAAGAAGCGCGTCAAGGTAAATTTCTTTTTCGTAGTCGCCGGGCACTGTCGCATCAAGCTGAGACTTGCGCGCTTTGATTTTTTCTATAAGACCGTCAACTCCGTTGTTAATGAACCATGAGTAGCCTGCAGTGACCTCGCCCCATCCGCGAACAGCCTTCTTGTCTATATAAAGAGCGCCGTTATCGCGTAAAGCAGCTACATCGGCCGGTATGCGCGCAAGCCACTCTTCGTAGTTTGAGCGTCCCTTCCAATATGGGCGGATAAGCTCTTCAAACATCTTCTTATCTTCGGCGCGCAGGTGGAACTTATCATATTCTCTTGTGTTTATTGTCTCAAGCTCTTTGTCCAAGACAGACCAGCAGACATCTGCGGAGAGAATTCCGCCTCTGATTTTACTGCCCGAGTTTCCTACAATAAGTTCATCATCCCATATTGTGATATTCTTCTCGCGGCACTGTTTGAGAAAAGCTTTTGCCTTTCTCGTGACTATGTTCTCTCCCTGAGTCTCAATAAAGCTCTCTGTAAGAAGCTTTGCATCCTCAAGATCTATTTCGGGATAAGTGTCGAAAACTTTAGCTTTAAGCCTGTTTACTCTCTCCATATACTTGGGCTGTTCTTTAATATTTTCCATCATATACACCTCCGAAAGTAATATTATGCCATTTCTTCGTATTCTGTACGAGCTATTATTTCATTTTGTGTATTTGCGTTTAATTCCGCAAAGTAGGCGCTGTAGCCTGCGACTCTGACAATGAGGTCTCTATACTCATCGGGGCAGCTCTGAGCCTCTTTGAGTTCTTCGGATGAGACGATATTGAACTGTATGTGGTGTCCGCCAAGGTCGCACCATGTTCTTATATAGTCGCTCAGCAGTGCCGTTGACTCCGCAGAGTTAAGAACGCTCGGAGAGAACTTCTGGTTGTAGAGCACTCCCTGCAGAACTTCCATGTGGTCTATCTTAGACATAGAACGCACTGCGGATGTCGGGCCCTTTCTGTCGCGTCCTCCGACCGGTGAAGCTCCGTCTGAGAAGGCTATGCCTGAGGGACGTCCGTCCGGTGTCGCACCTGTTATCTCACCGAAATAGACGTGAGTTGAAACAGAGTGAAGCTCGGGGATGTAGATTCCGCCTCTCATGCAGGGATACTGCACAACCTCTTTGCAGAAGATGT
>CAZBYL010000078.1:0-7752 GCA_964496275.1 uncultured Synergistaceae bacterium
ATTTTACTTCTTTGCAATCTCGTCCAGGCGTTTCTGTATTGTTGTTACTTCGTCGTTTACGGCTTTGAGCTGGGACTCAAGCGCGGCTTTGTCTTTGCGGAGTTTTTCCAGGCGTTTGAGGAGTCTGTCTGTCTCAAAGCGTTCCGCTGCTTTGCCCTGGTAGAGTTTCTGCGGGTCGTCGTTGGCTACGTCCCAGAGGAAGGTTACGTCTTTGCCTTCCAGTGTTGTGCTTATGCCGGAGTTTAGTTCCAGTCTCGCCGTTTTGATGCCTTTCAGTAAATCTTTGCCGGTCTTTTCGTCATATCTTGGGAAGTAGACCAGACCTTCTTTTTCTCCGGTAAACTTAAAGTTAAATCTTTTGTCGTAATCTTTGGGTGTGTATAGCTTGTTTCCGAGACGCAGCTTAACCATAATATCAAACGGCCCCATGTACATTGTCGGCCCGTTGTTTACAAATTTTATCTGAACGGGTATGGAATCTTCAAGCTGCAAGGCTTTTAAGAAATTATACTTATAATCGTCCATTTCTTGCTGCGTCCACATGTTTTTCTCTGCTTCGTTTTGTATTAAAGCTTCGATAAATTCAGCAGAATAGTAAGTTGCCGTGATTGTAAGATTTGCGCCTTCCTTAGTTTGAAAGCTCCGTTCCTTTGACCAGCGGGACAAAATCGGCTGAAAGGCAGAAGCGTAGGATGCTGCTGCAACCAAAAATACGAGAAGAGCTGCAAACATAAGCGATAGCACGTGTGACTTTTTCATGTAGTTTATCCTCCATGTTTTTATCAGATTTATGTATTGCTTTGAAAAAAAACCATATCAAGGTTCTTTTTCAAAGAGAGACATACTCTGAAAAAAAGAGAGACCCAAAAGGGTCTCTCTTTGAGTTAAGCTGTTATCAGCTTAGAAGCTGACGTATGTACGGAAGCGAACGAGGTTCTCTTTGCCATTTAGGCCGTCTTTATTGCCACTGCCGTAGTCGATGTTGTCATATGCGAGCTGGAAGTTGATTGCCGGTGTGTACTGGTAAGCAACGCCTACTGTCCATGCCTTTGTATCATCAACGCCTGCTGCATCAAGGTCTGCATTGACGTAGCGGAGGAATGAGCTCCACTTATCGTTCCACTTCTGGTCTGCACGGACAAACCAGAGTTTCATTGTGCCATCATTAGCTACGCGATTCTGGAGAAGGAATGAATTGCCATCCCAGTCATAAGCGCCCTTACCTTCAGCCATCTGGTTACGGCTAAGGAAAGTATTGTCTTCCTGAGCGTATTCAATCCAGAGACCTGTGAACTTAAGAAGATCCTGTTTGATATTGAGCTGGGCTTTCCATGATTTCGGGCTGTCGTTTGTCAGCTTAGCAGCCTTGAACTCTTTGTTACCGTCGTAATTCTGCCAGTAGTAGATTCCCTGGAGTGTCACTGCCGGCGTGAAGTCGAATCCTGCGTACACGGAATAGGTATTAAGATTACCTACTTCAAGATCAGCGCTGGCCTGGTCGTCTTCGTTGAGCCAGTAAGCCATTGCACCTGCGCGGAACTTCTCGTTGAAATCTGCATGGAGGTTAAGAGCATAAAGCATATGTGTTCCTGCTGTAGCTTCGAAACCTGTGTTAGAGTTGCCTCCCAAAGCTGTCTCACGACCTACGATTGCCGTCGTCTTCAAAATACCAAACTGCTTCTGGAACTGGAAGCCGTATGTATCAAAGTCCGTAAATGTACCGTCATTTTCGCTGCCATGGTAGAAGCCAAGGTCACTCTCCCAGTCGAAGTTGAACTTACCAACGCGGAAGTTGATGTCATAGGGAAGCTTCGTGTCAACGTAGAAACGTGAGAACACAAGCGCATCACCAGCTCCGTCACGGTCAATACGTGTCGTGAAGGACGTATTCTCGTCTATCTGCTTGCGAACCCAAAGGCGTGCGCGTGAAAGTGCAAACTTCTTTGTGTCCTTTGTTGCAGCACCAAGATAGTTGTTCTCGTCACCGTCATAGTTGCCGGCAAACTTTGCGTCGAAACGGAACTCACCGTTCAGTTTCCAGCCGCCGAGGTTGTCTTCGAGGACTGCTACGCGTTTGTCGATTTTGTCAACTTTCACGCCGAGTGCATCGAGTTCGTCTTTGAATTCCATGACGAGCTTCTTCAGCATTTCGAGGTCCTGTTTGCTTGCCTTCTCGGCATCAACCTTTGCAAGTGCGCGGGCTACGACGGAAGCTACTTCATAACGTGTTGCGGGCTGTGCACCCTTGAATGAAAAAAGCATACTATATATTGTTCAAATTATGTTTGCAAATACAAATAGAGTGATTTTATAGTATTTGTGTGTATTAATATTATGTATATTATCTACAAATAGTAATATAAAGACTCGTGGTATTACACAAATGTCATACTCACAATTTTTAAAAATATACATAACCAGAGTGTATATATTGAATGTAAGATACATACAAAGTTTGTATTTTTGAATTTATAAATTACACATGCATTACACGAATATGACGTTTTTGACTTTATAAATTTGAGTGCGTACATTGGACACGTTGGGGGCTTTTCTTGTTCTTGAATGTTTCTCAGACTGAACAAATTCAAAAAATCACAGTCAAAAATAAGCTTTCGTATGTAAAACAACGCCTCTAAAGCCTTCCCCTAGGGGAAGGTGGCGGCGGATGCTTTTCCGACGACGGATGAGGGTGCTTTTGACTTTTAGGTTTTTGGGGGTTTGATTTCCGGTAAAAATGCAAAAACAAGGTCAAGAGCACCCCTCATCCGTCTGCGGAAGTCCGCCCGCAGCCACCTTCTGGATGTAACAACCAGCCGATTCGCACAAAACGCAAAATCACCATTTTGGCTCTCTGGCCGCCCACAAAGTGGGGAGGCTTTAGAGGCAAAATCAACGGCACACGCCGTTTTTCAGTGGTTTCTGCCCACCGCTTGCCAACTCTCCATATTTGATTGTAATAGATTGGGAACTTGCTGATAAAAGCGGAACTCGGAAAAGTAATTGCCCCGGATATTTGTTCATCGGCTTGCGGATTTTCCGTTACAGCCTTACTTTACCCCTACAGGATCGATACCACTTTTTCCTGTACTTTGATTCTTACTTCTGTTTCTTCCTCTTCGGATGTGTCAAAAGAATCCGGAATTTTATTGTTTAGCGGGGGATTGTAATTGCCGCATTCGGGGCATTTCCAGATGTCGTATTGGACTGTCATAAGAGTACTTTCGTCTGTTATTCTTTTTCCGCAGTGGTCACAGGTTATGAACAGCAGCATCTTTATTCTCCTTCCGTATCACAGGTATATCGTTTGCCGAAGAGCCTCTCATAGAGTTTTTCCGCGTATTCTTCCGCGCTTTCTTTCGGCGGGGCGAAGACTTTTTTCAGTCCGTAGCCTCCTGCTTCTGTTTTGGCTATGGTCTTCTCTTTGATGAGAAAGTCAAAGTTTGGTTTCCAATTTTGCGGGTTTTTACCCATAAGCCACGGTGACATTTTTATTTTTTGAAAGTATTCCCGCCACCATTCCGCTCGTTGGAGGTGCGGCATTTTTTGTATCAAAAGAGCAAATTTTTCTATGTCGTATTTTGTTGGTTTTATCGGTTTTTTCAGCTCCGGTAATATCTTGGAAAATATTGCTGTCACTGTGTTTAACATAGCTTCCGTATCTGCTGTGGGTGGTTTCGGATTGCAGCCACTCCGTTCCGTGATCGACGGCACGGACGGAGTGTTCCTCTCAGGCGGAACAGCTAAATTCTGTTTTTCTCTTACTGTCACTGAATAAACGGCTTTTTCGTTATGTCTGTTTGTCTCATACATCTTTATTTGCCCTTTCTGCTTTAGATTTTTTAAATTTCTACATAATGTGCTTCTTGAAAATGTTGTCGCTTTTGAGAGCTCTGTCAGAGAGACGGAGCATTGCATATCCTTTGTGCTTTTAAGCATCACAGATGCGAGAATGACCTTTTCTATGGGATTAAGGGAGCTGTCTGCCAAAACGTGTTTGATGCTATTATTAAGTTTCATGGCAGCTCGCCTCTTTTTAAGACCTCTTGTGTCACATCGGGAAGAGCCTGACCGTCAGACTCCCAATCGCCGTACTTCATAAGCTCCTGCCAATCGTCATAGTCGTGGTATGGGCAGAGCTTTATATCATCCGTCTCTTTGGTTTTATATATGTGGCGCAATTCATGATAGAGCAGAGCCTTCACCTGTTCCGGCGTCATAGTGTTTAAATTACGTTCGCGCAGTTTGATTATGCAGTCATACCTTTTGCCGCTTAGCTGATAGATGATATCTCTGTTCATTGAGTTTATAGGGAAGACCGCCGAACCGCTGTATGGATGGGGAGGAGACTCTCTGTCCAACAGAAAAAGTATCCTTGATGTATCTATATCCAGCATCTGCCGCGAAACAATTCTGTCAGCGATCTGTCTGAAAGGCTCTGCAATGGTGTTTTTCGAAAAGTCGTATGTCATGTAATTCTCCTCTTGGGTAACGTATTGTATGTGTTAAGGATAACATATAGTTATCATATGTGCAAGAGAATAAAATGTTGCCACAGTTTGCCGTCGTTTGCCCTTTCCCCCACTGCTCAACCACTGCCCAACGATTCTTCTAATATATTATCTAAAATTGACTAATATTGCATAAATAGCTAAAATGTTAGCTATGAATATTTCATTTTTGAATCGTAAAAGTGTGACTGAGATTGCTTTAGATTTGGCTGCCAATGTTCGTGCCCGCAGGAAGGAGAGGAAATTAACTCAAGTCGGGCTTGCCAAGGCGTCAGGGGTCAGTCTTGGGTCGCTTAAGAGGTTTGAGAACAGCGGTGAGATAGCTCTTATGTCTCTTCTTCGCATTGCTGTTGTGTTGGAGAGCGAGGACGAATTTTTGTCCCTTTTCACCGGAAAATATTATCGGTCTATTGAGGATGTTATCAATGAGAGAGGTTAAATTTCTGAATGTAAAGTTTAATGGTCTGCCGGTGGGGAAGGTCGCAGAGACCGGCAAAGGGTTGGTCGCCTTTGAGTACGATGGTGCGTGGCTTATTAACGGGTTTTCGATCAGCCCGTTCAGTCTGCCGCTCAGAGCCGGTGTTTTTGTGCCTAAAAGTTGGGAGCCCTTTGAAGGAATGTTCGGCGTATTTTCTGACTCGCTTCCGGATGGCTGGGGACGTCTTCTTGTTGATAGAATGTTGGCAAAGAACGGCTTTTTGCCTCGCAGTATTGTGCCGCTTCAGCGCCTTGCTATTGTCGGTGCAAGCGGAATGGGGGCATTAACCTACGAACCTGAATATGTTTTTGAGAATACAGAAGGGGAGAGAAATTGGGACGTGCTTTCTCAGGAGTGCGGAAAGATTTTAAGAAGTGAGTATTCCGATAATCTTGACTCTCTCTTTAAGCTCGGCGGTTCCTCGGGCGGGGCAAGACCGAAGATTCTGACGGAACTTGACGGTGATGAGTGGATGATAAAATTTCCATCATCACATGACGCTCCAAACGCCGGTGAGTCTGAATACCGATATTCAATAGCAGCGAGGGAATGCGGCATAGAAATGCCGGAGACTCGGCTCTTTGCTTCCAATCTCTGTTCGGGGTACTTTGGAGTGAGGAGGTTTGATATTCTGCATTGTGAGAATTCAAAAAAACGCATACACACGGCCTCCGTAAGTGCTTTATTGGAATCTTCGCACCGCATCCCAAACCTTGATTATAATGATCTGATGAAGCTGACACTGGTGCTTACAAGGGATTTTGGTGCTGTCGAGAAAATGTTCCGCCTGATGTGTTTTAATGTGTTCGCGCACAATAGGGATGACCACTCAAAGAATTTTTCCTTTGTTTTTGACGAAGCGAACCGAAGATGGTCTCTTTCTCCCGCTTATGATCTAACCTACAGCGATTCTGTGGGCGGAGAACATGCGACAACCGTTGACGGAGAGGGGCGTAATCCGGATATCCGCAACATTCTGTCTGTCGCACGCAAGATAGGTATAAATGAGAGAAAGGCAAAAATTATTGCGGCGGATATTAAGGAAATAGCTCAAACACTGCTTTGTGATGTTGGCAGACAACACTAGGGCAACCTCAAGTTGCGTGTGAGTCAGGCTTTTCTTTACCCTTCCTGCTCTTGAAATCAGCTTCGCGGCGGTCGCTTCGCGTGAAATGGAGAACAATTGTCAAACGATGGCCGGGGCAGGGGCGTTGGCAGGGGCAGGGGCGTCGAGCAATGGTTGAACAATGGTTAAGGGTGGCGGCGGATGCTTTTCCGACGACGGATGAGGGTGTTTTTGGGTTTGGTTTTGGGGTTTTGTGACGGAGAATCTGCAAAACCGAGGTCAAGAGCACCCTCATCCGTCTGCGGTAGAATTGCCCGCAGACACCTTCTGGGTGTAACAACCAGCCGATTCGCCCAAAATGCAAAAGCATCGTTTTGGCTCTCTGGCCGCCCACAAAGGGGGGAAGGCTTTATGAGCAATATCAACCCCGCTCAACGATTTCTCTCTTTTTAAAAATTTCCGTTTGTATTTTTCGTCCCTTCTATGCACTATTATAGTTATCAAATATGAAGGGAGGTGTTCACATGGCAAATGTAAATCCGATATCTTCGCAGCTTCGTATGAGTTTGACTTCCGTTGAGAACGGGAAGAATGTTACAAGGTACGTGACTCTTTCTAAGCTCAGCACAACCGTTACGCCGGAGACGCTGGATCTGGTTGCTGATTCCGTCGCTACGCTTCTTGCTCATCCTGTTGAGATGGTCAGAAAAGTTGATACGGGACAGTTAGTGAAGTAATCTGTTGGGTTCTCGATTTTGAGGAAAGGAGGTGATATTTATGGAGACTGCCAACGCTTTGCGTTTTATCTTTGTGAGCGCTGCCGGAGAGAATTTCAGCTTTACTCTCAACTATGCGAAGCCGTCTGTTATTGAGGAGGGAGGTAAGGCTCTGGTTGAGGCTTTTATCGCTCTTGTTCTCGATAAGCAGCCCTTTGCGATGACGCTGGCCACCTGCAGGGCTGTTGATTTCATAAAGAGAGAAGTCACGCCTGTCGTGGAGAACGCATAAAGAAAATGGCCCGGCCCAGTTTGCCGAGCCATTTTTCTAATTGTTGTCGTGGTGAGTTTTTTCGAATCGCTGCTGCTTGTTTCGGTTTCGATAAGTGAGGTTTTATCTTACGAGCCTTCTGTAGAACAGCATGACTATGGACATCGGTCTCCACTGCTCCGGAACTGGGGATAATAGCCCAAGTTTCTCACATGCAAATATGTGTATTATGCCGGCGGCTCCGCCTATTACTAGAGGAAGTATTGTGGTTTCACCCAAGAACATCCAAAGGAGTATTCCCCATACTGTCGCTATCATTGTCTGAATGAAAAGAGATTTGCAGAGCTTCCATACTATCCTGGGAGCGAGCATTATCATAAAGAAGAATGTTGATACGCCCCACATAAGTGTCGTAGCGGCGCACAGCCCAGGCGCGCCGAAGGGTTTTACAAAGAGCCAGTCGAGGAAGAAGTTGCCTGTGATTCCGATGTAACTCCAAACGGCCAAGAGACGAAGTTTTCCGAGAGCCTGAACGTATCTGCCCATTATTGAGAGCCAGACAAGTATTGGAAGCCCCAGTGCCGTGACTGCCAGGCAGGGCGTTGTCAGAGCAACAGCTTTTGCGTCAAAAGCGCCGTAGCCCAAGAGCAGTTTGACGACGGGACCGGCAAGGACGCAAAGCAGTATTGCTGCGGGAAAGAAGTAGCTCC
>CAZBYL010000079.1:0-7172 GCA_964496275.1 uncultured Synergistaceae bacterium
CCGTCTGCGGAAAAGCATCCGCAGCCACCTTCCCCACAACGGGGGGAAGGCTTTAGAAGCGTTGTTTAACATACTGTAAGTTCGCTTTTGACTGTAGTTTTTTGAATTTGTCCGGTCTGCAAAACATTCAAGAACAAGAATAGCTTCCATGGTGTCCAATTTATGCAAGCCGGTACCCACTAAGCTTTTCGGTAACTGTTCGACATTTTCTAAACTTGTTGACATTATGGATATAATCTTTTGTTAAGTTAAGAAATTTTTAGTTGCCATCTTCCATTTTCGCGCAATAATGATAGAATTATTCATTAACGTATCGCTCGGATACGGCTGTTTTTGTGTTCCAAATTTTCGACATGAAGTTTGTCAAGGAGGAAGCAGTATATGAAACTCCCGACTTTTTGGGGAGGGATACACCCGCCTCAGAAAAAAGATCTCACCGTCAATGAGAAGATAACGGATTATCTGCCTCAGGGGGAGCTTGTTTACCCTATGGCTCAGAATCTCGGCGCACCCAATCAGCCTGTGGTGAATAAGGGCGACTCTGTTCTTGTGGGGCAGAGGCTGGGTGCAAATGATGCTTTTGTCTCCGCGCCTGTTTTGTCGGCGGTTTCCGGCACGGTGAAGGATGTCGCTCTGCGAATGACGTCCTCGGGTACGCTTGAGACTTGCGTTGTCGTTGAGAACGACGGCAGGTATGAGCTCGACCCCTCTTGGACCCCGCTTGAAAATTATGAGACGGCAGCCCCTGCGGAGTATGTCAAAAGGATAAGAGAAGCCGGTATCGTAGGCTTTGGGGGAGCGACTTTCCCGACCGCGGTTAAGCTTTCGCCGCCGCCCGATAAGAAGATTAAGTACCTTATTGTGAACGCGGTTGAGTGCGAGCCTTATCTGAACTGTGACAACCGCCTTATGCTTGAGGACCCTTCCAAGATAGCTGAAGGGCTTAAGCTGATGCTGCGCCTTTTCCCCGATGCCGAGGGCGTTATCGCGATAGAGGCGAATAAGCCCGAAGCCGCGGCGATTATGGAGGAAGAGGTTAAGAAGCTCGGTATGCCCAATATTTCCGTCCGCACTCTTGCCGTCAAGTATCCGCAGGGCGCGGAGAAGATGCTGATAGAGGCTCTCACCGGGCAGGAGTATGTTATGAGCGCGCTTCCCGCCGATGTGGGCTGTATCATTTTGAATGTGCGCACTACGCACCAGATTTATGAGGCTATAGCCATGGGCAGGCCCGCGGTCTCCCGTATCGTTACCGTGACGGGCGATGCCGTGGCGCATCCGATGAATATTCGTGTGCCTCTGGGTACGTCTGTTCGCGAGCTTATAGATTTGTGCGGCGGATTTAAGGAGCAGCCGGTGAAGATTCTTTCCGGCGGACCTATGATGGGTATTGCTCTTCGTTCGATAGATATTCCGGTGGTGAAGGGTACGTCGGGTATTTTGGCTCTTACCAAAAATTCGGCGCATCTTCGCGAGGAGAGCGCATGTATCCGCTGCGGACGCTGCGTTGCGGCCTGTCCTATGGGTATTATGCCGAATGAGCTGAATCCTCTGATTCTTATCCGCGACTATGTTACTTTTGAAGAAAAGGGCGGTCTCAACTGTATTGAGTGCGGAAGCTGCACGTACTCATGCCCCGCGAGCCGCCATCTCACGCAGTCCTGCCGCGACGGCAAGGCTACTATTATGGCGATGCGCAGAAAGGCGGCGGCGAAATAATGGAACGTCTGCTGGTTGTATCAAGTTCACCGCATATTCACGCTCCGCTCGAGACGGATAAGATTATGATGTGGGTGCTGATTGCTCTTGCGCCCGCCGGACTTGCGGGGATATATTTCCTCGGTATTCGCTGCGCCTATGTTATGGCTGTGTGCGTTGCCGCTGCGGTGCTTTCGGAGATGGTGTGGGAAAAGTGCGCCGGACATAAGGACACGACACGGGATTTGTCCGCTGCCGTCACGGGGCTGCTGCTGGCTTATAACCTGCCCCCGACGATTCCTTTTTGGATGGCGGCTCTGGGAAGTGTTTTTGCTATTATCATAGTAAAGCAGTTCTTCGGCGGTATCGGCTGCAATATCGTAAACCCGGCTCTTGCCGCCCGTGCGATGATGCTCACAAGCTGGCCTGTGCCGATGACGACATGGACGGTGCAGGGAGTTTCCGGAGCCACGCCGCTTGCCATGATAAAGGGCGGGTTCGGCGCTTTGCCGCCTATGAGAGACCTCATCATAGGCAATGTCGGAGGCTGTATAGGCGAGACTTCCGCCGTAGCTCTGCTTGTCGGTTTTGGGATTCTGCTTGCCAAGGATATTATCAAGTGGCATATTCCGGTTGTCTATATTGTTACGGCAACCGCTCTTTCAGCCGCGTTCGGCCGTCCCGCGTTTTACGAGATGTTTGCCGGAGGATTGTTCCTCGGAGCGATTTTTATGGCGACTGACTATACCACATCTCCAATGACAGTGAAGGGGCAGATACTCTTTGCCGCAGGCTGCGGTTTCCTCACTGCTCTCATCAGGACATTCGGAGGGTATCCCGAAGGTGTTTCCTACTCGATACTCATAATGAACCTTACTGTGCCGCTCATCGACAAGGCGATGCGCCCGCACATTTTCGGGGAGGTAAAGAAGCATGTCTAAGATAATACGCCTCTCGCTCGTTTTGCTTCTGATCACGGCCGTCACGGGCGTGATTCTGGGAGCCGTTTACACTATGACGCTCGAGCCTATCCGCAAGGTGAAGGAGCGCGAGAAGATGGAAGCTCTCGCCGCCACTCTGCCCGGTGCGAAGGAGTTTAAAACTCTTCCGTTGAACGGAAATCCGGGGATAATTACGGAGATCAACGAAGGCTCAAACGGCGCGGAAGTGGTGGGCTACAACTTCACCGTGACGCCCAAGGGCTACGCGGGGCCGATTGAGCTTGTGGTCGGAGTCGCGAAGGACGGCCGTGTGATGGATATCAAGATATTAAAGCACGGCGAAACTCCGGGACTCGGAGCCAAGGCTGCGGAACCGCTCTTTGCCGGGCAGTTCAAAAATAAGGCCGTGCCCAGGATAGAAGTCTCAAAGACGCCGCCTGCGTCAGACGCAGAAATTCAGGCCATATCGGGCGCAACGATTACATCGCGCGCCGTGGCTTCGGGTGTGAACACGGCTCTTGACTATTGGAAGGCCAACTTTGCGGACGGAGCTTCTCCCGCCGCTGTTTCGGCTCCCGCAATGCAGGATGCTCCGGACGCGGTCAGCTCCGCTTCAAAAAATGAAGAAGACAAGGAGGACGACGACTAATGATGAATCCTCTAAAGCTGCTCAGAAACGGCATTCTCACGGAGAACCCGACATTTGTTCTCGTGTTGGGGCTCTGCCCGACTCTTGCCGTAACATCGAGCGCAATAAACGGAATAGGAATGGGACTTGCCGCGACAGCCGTTCTGATGGGTTCAAACCTCGCGATATCGGCGATACGCAAGATAATACCGGATGAGATACGTATACCTGCGTTCATCGTCGTCATAGCGGGATTTGTCACTGTGGTTCAGCTGCTTATCTCGGCATACGCCCCCGCTCTTGACAGGGCGCTTGGAATTTTTATCCCGCTCATCGTCGTAAACTGCATAATTCTGGCCCGTGCCGAAGCCTTCGCCTTCAAAAGCGGCGTTGTTGACTCGCTCTTTGACGGCATGGGAATGGGGCTGGGATTTACGATGGCGCTTACCCTGATAGGCAGTATAAGAGAGCTGCTCGGCAACGGCACTGTGTTCGGACATGCTCTTATGCCCGCCGTCTATCAGCCCGCTCTGCTTGTGATACTCGCCCCCGGCGGATTCATCACGCTCGGCATACTCATTGCACTCTTTCGCAGATATCAGATGAAGAAGGAAGAGAAAAAGACGGGGCGTGTCTCCGCCTATGACGGCTGGGAAAAGCTCGGCGCGTGCGAAGGCTGCTCACTGCGCGCTCTCTGCGGCGGCGGCAACGACAAAGTTCCCTGCGCAAAAGAAAAGGGGGCTGATGCCTAATGTCGCTTCTGGCGCTCTTCATCGGTTCGATATTTGTAAATAACATACTCCTGTCGCGATTCCTCGGCTGCTGCCCCTTCCTTGGGGTATCGAGCAAGCTTGAGACCGCAAAGGGTATGGGAATAGCCGTCGTCTTTGTCATAGTTCTCGCATCGACAATGACATGGCTCGCGTACACCTTTATCCTTGTCCCGCTGGGACTGGAATACCTCTACACACTATCGTTCATACTCATAATCGCGGCTCTCGTTCAGTTTGTCGAAATAGTGCTCAAGAAAGTACAGCCGGGACTCTACAAGTCGCTCGGCATCTTCCTTCCGCTCATTACGACGAACTGTGCGGTTCTCGGCGTCGCGGTCATCAACATGAACGAAAAATACTCGCTCGTAGAATCGATAGTTCACGCGCTCGGAGCCTCAACCGGATTCCTTCTCGCCATAGTCCTTATGGCAGGTATCCGCGAGAGAATAGAGATAAGCCCCAACATGCCGAAATGCCTTAGGGGGCTTCCGATTGCGCTTGTCACAGCCGGTCTCATGTCCATAGCGTTCATGGGATTCAGCGGGCTCATCAAATAGGGAGGCCGGAAGATGGACGGAATACTATACCCTACATTGGTAATGGGGGGGCTCGGGCTGATTTTCGGAGCCATGCTCGCTTTCGCCTCCAAAAAATTCTACGTCGAAGTTGACCCCCGCCAGTCTCAGGTGCGCGAAATTCTCCCCGGAGCAAACTGCGGAGGCTGCGGATTCCCCGGCTGCGACGGATATGCCGAGGCTGTCGTAAACGGAAAAGCCAAAGTCACAGCCTGCGCCGCCGGAGGTGCGCCGGTAGCGGAAAAAATAGCACAAATAATAGGAGTTGAAGCATCGGCGGAAGAGCCAAAAATAGCCTTCCTAAAATGCAAAGGCTCACCTGATAAAACGGTTAAGAACTGTGTCTACAGTGGAGTCGCAGACTGCCGTGAAGCTGCTGTCGTGCCGGGAAAAGGTCCCTCTTCCTGCGCCTTTGGCTGCCTTGGGCTCGGCACATGCGTTAAGGTCTGCCAGTTTGGAGCCATGTCAGTGGAAAACGGCCTGGCCGTTGTGGACGAAGACGCCTGCGTAGGCTGCGGAGCCTGCGTTGACCAGTGCCCGCGCGGAGTTCTTACCCTCATACCGAAAAGCTCCAAGGTACACGTGAGCTGCAACTCCCCGCTCAAAGGCCCCGATGTCAAAAAATCATGCACAGCCGGCTGCATCGGCTGCACGCTCTGCGTAAAAGCATGTCCCGAACAGGCAATCTCCATGAGCGGAGCTCTCGCCGCGATAGACCCGGCAAAATGCGTAAACTGCGGAATATGCGCGGAAAAGTGTCCCGTCAAAAACATAACGGACTCAAGAAACAAAGCCTAATTTACGCACACCACAAAATACTGCGGATGCACAACCGCCGGTTGTGTATCCGTTGTTTTTTTGAGGACACCGCTATAGCTTAATTTGTTTGAAACGCATATAATATGGGCAGTTGGACAATACTCTTGTTCACAGTGGCGTAATACATTTATAAGAAGGCAGAGGTTACGAAATGAACGAAACGTATCGGGTTCCGTTGAACAAACGCAGCCCGAATTTTAATGAGACGTGCCGAGTGCGTTGTGACGGCGAAAGCAGACACGAACGCAGAGAAGGCTACATAGGCAGCGTCGCTTTCTTTAAACAAATGATAATCTTTGCCATGCTGGCAGGGCTTATACTCTTTGGCTTTGGCTTCTTTTCGCTCTTGGGCTACACAAAAGTTCTTCAAAGAGAAAACAGAACCCTTCTATCAAACATAACGGTAATGAGACAAGCCGCACACAGAGCTTCGACTGCAGTGCCGTCCGCTCCGCAGTACACAGGCGGCGTATCCTTCCCATATCAGAAAAAATTCCCAAACCTCTATGCCGCCCAACAGGACATACCGGAAGTGAGAAAATCCGGAGTTGTATACCTCACCTTTGACGACGGTCCGTCACGCCTCACTCCAAAATACCTTGATGTACTCGCCAAACACAACGTAAAAGCCACATTCTTCGTTGTAGGCAAACAGATAGACGGAAATCACGCGATACTTAAAAGAATAGCGGACGAAGGACACACCATAGGAATACATACTTATAGCCATGTATACTCAAATATCTATGCCTCTGTGGACGACTACCTAAAAGACTTCAGCATGACATACGATAAAATATACAAAGCCACAGGTCAAAAGCCGCAAATATTCAGATTTCCTGGCGGCAGCATAAATGCGCACAACAGAAAAATATACAGACCTCTTGTTGCGGAAATGCTGCGCCGCGGCTTCAAATTCTATGACTGGAACGTATCTGCGTCAGATGCGGTCAGGGGCGCAACAAATCAATCCGTATACAACAGCATGGTAAACAGCGTAAGCAAACGAGGGCAGAACATCGTACTCATGCACGACACCTCGCCGGTCACACTCAGTGCGCTCGACAGGGCTATCTCCTCCATAAAAACAAAGGGGCTGACCTTTGAAAGCGTATCGCAGTCCGTTGCGCCGGTAACATTCTACTAACACTCGAAAATATAATTTAAAATTCCGTAGGGAGTGGATACATTTGGGATACAAAGAAAATTTTAAAACAGCGATGTACGAGGTATTCGGTGTCGGCGAAAAAACCGAAATGGAAGAAAAATCAATAATAGTGCAGGCTCCTTCCGAAAAGCCGCAGCCGCAGCCGGTACAGGCAGCATCCGAAGAAAAAGTCGTCATTCCGATGCGCAGAAAAACGGAACGCACTCAGCAGGAAGAATGCTCCGTAATATCAAAAGACACCACGGTTGTTGGCCATATAGTCTCAAGCGGACACGTACTAATGATGGGCAGGGTTGAAGGCGACCTCACTGCTGAAGGCAATGTCAGCGTAAGCGGCGTAATAAAAGGCAACATCAAAGGAAACAACGTCGAACTCAAATCCTGCTCCGTATTGGGAGATGTATACTCAACGGGAGTAATCGAAATTGACAACGGAACCGAAGTAATCGGCTGCCTCGGCGGAGAAGCCGTCACAGTGGACGGCAGACTGAAAGGCGACATCGCCTCAAACACTGACGTATACTTCAAAAAAAGCGCGTTTGTAATAGGCAACGTAGTAGCCAAAAGCGT
>CAZBYL010000080.1:0-7092 GCA_964496275.1 uncultured Synergistaceae bacterium
GTATCGGCATTTGTCTTTATCTGGGGTTTGCAGGGCATATACGGAATAATGGGAGAGACACGTTCCATGAAAAATGTCTCAAACGTGATAATTAAGGAGAGGCAGCCGGGAGACACAATAGCGGCATACGGCGAAGTGCTCCAGGGAATCCCCTTCTATACAAAGCAGCGCGTAATGCTGGTGGATCACATGGGCGAATTGGAATTCGGCGCAAAGCAGAAAGAGGGAGATGGTTGGTTTTTGACCTCCGCCGATTTCAAAGAGAGCTGGGACAACGGTAAAAAACCGATGATTTTGGTTATAGAAAAAGAACGCATGAACTCTCTTTTCCCCGACGGAAACACAGGAGAGAAGAGGAGAGTTGAGGTCTTGGACTATGCGATTCTATTCAACAGGGAGGCTAAATAATGAGGAACGAATTTCTTCCGTTCGCTAAACCGTCCATAGGCGAGGACGCCATAGCCGACGTTGCGGAGTCCATGCGCTCCGGCTGGGTCGCTATGGGGCCTAAAACGATACTTTTTGAGGAAAATTTTGCAAATTATACGGGAGCTTCAAAGGCTCTCTCGCTAAATTCCGCAACAGCGGGACTTCACACGGCTCTTATGGCGCTCGGAATCAAAGAGGGCGATGAGGTTATAACAACGCCTATGACTTTCGCGGCGACGGTAAACGCAATTCTCTTTGTCGGAGCAAAGCCTGTTCTGGCTGATATCGACAGGCACACTCTGAATATCGTGCCGGAGAATATCGAGCGTCTTGTGACGTCTGCGACAAAGGCGATTATTCCCGTACACTTCGCGGGAATGCCGTGCGATATGGATAGGATCGAAGCTATTGCGGACAAGTACGGACTCGCCGTCATAGAAGATGCGGCTCACGCTCTCGGTGCTTCTTACAAAGGAAGAAAAATAGGGGCGGACAGGGGAAAGCGCCGCATGTCCGTATTCAGCTTCCACCCGACAAAGAACATTACCACGGGCGAAGGCGGTATGATATGCACCGGAGATGACGAAATAGCCGAGAAAGTTATGGTGCTTCGCCAGAACGGGATGTCCAAGGGCGCGTGGAACAGATATGCGGCAAAGGGCGATACCAATTACGATATTTTCTTCCCCGGGCTGAAATACACTATGACAGACATACAGTCCGCAATAGGCATTTCGCAGCTTAAACAGCTTGAATCGTTTAACAAAAGACGGCGCGAAATAGCATCGTTCTACGACAGAGAGCTTGCCGGCGTAAAAGCTCTGATACTGCCGAAACCCGCGCCGTACGAGCACGTTCACAGCAGGCACATATACACGCCGCTCGTGGATACAGATGCTCTCGGCATGTCAAGAAACGAGTTCATGGCAAAATTGAAGGAGAGAAATATAGGAACGGCTCTGCACTATCAGGCGATCCACCTGTTCACCTGCTACGGAGAGGTGACAGGGCTTGGGCGCGGAAGCCTCCCCGAGGCGGAATATGTTTCCGACAGAATTCTCTCTCTGCCCCTCTTCCCCGCTATGACCGACACAGATATGGAGGACACTGTATCGGCAATAAAAGAAGTTTGCGGAGGCATCATGTAATGAAACCCGATATATCCATAGTAATTCCCGCATACAACGAGGAGGACTCGCTCCACCCTCTTATGGGCGAGCTATATCCCGTCATGAAAGAGATGGGACGCCCTTTCGAAATAATATTTATAAACGACGGAAGCAAAGATCAGACACTCGCGATACTCTACGATTTTTTCAAAAGATATCCCGAAGTCAAAGTCGTAGACCTAAACGGAAATTTCGGACAGCACATGGCCATAATGGCAGGTTTTGAGGAGACGCGCGGAGACATAATAATAACTCTCGACGCGGACCTGCAAAACCCGCCGGATGAAATTCCGAATATCGTGGCCTCGATGGACGAAGGGCACGACGTTGTAGGAACATACAGAATAGGAAGACAGGACCCAATATTCCGAAAAGTGGCCTCAAAGATAGTCAACAAGCTCACGAACAAAATCGCAAAGCTGGACATAAAAGATTACGGCTGTATGCTTCGCGGCTATGACAGAAGAATCATAGACATAATAAATATCAGCAAGGAATCGACCACTTTTATTCCCGCTCTTGCCAGAAAATTTGCGGCAAACCCGATAGAGCTCCCTGTAGCTCACAGAGAGCGTGAGATGGGGACGTCAAAATATGGTCTTTTCCAGCTCATAAGGCTTAATTTCGACCTTATGACAAGCTTCTCCCTCATACCGCTTCAAATGGTGACTATGGCGGGAATGGTTATTTCGTTCCTATCGTTCATATTGGTATGCTACATGCTGCTGCGCCGCCTGATTCTCGGCCCCGAAGTAGAAGGTCTGTTCACTCTCATGGCGATACAATTCCTGCTTACAGGTATAACGCTATTCAGCCTCGGAATCGCGGGAGAATATCTCGGGCGTGTTTACCGCGAGGTCAGCAGAAGGCCGAGATACGCCGTAAGAAAGATATTGGAGCAAGATGACCAGGCCTAGAATACTGCTCTTCGCATACAGTGAAGTGGGCAGCCTGTGTATTGAGGCTCTTATAAAAGATGGAGCGAACATAGCTGCGGTCTACACTCATGAGGACGATCCAAACGAAGAAATATGGTTTCGTTCCGTAAAGGAAATTGCGGAAGAGGCGGGAATCCCCGTATTCACGCCGGCAAAGATAACCGAAAAAGATATAGAAGATATAAAAACCCTTGCGCCGGAATTGATACTCTCCTTCTACTACAGAGCGATGATACCCAAAGAGGTGCTTGATATACCTCGGCTCGGAGCATACAACATACATGGGGCTCTGCTTCCGAAATACAGGGGGCGCGCCTGCGTAAACTGGGCGGTTATAAACGGCGAGAAGGAAACAGGAGCCACTCTTCACGTTATGACGGAGTTCGCGGACAGAGGCGACATCATAGACGCCCAAAAAGTTCCCATTCTTTTTGAGGACACGGCGCATGATGTGTTCATAAAGGTCGCACATGCGGCGCGTGACATATTGGTGCGCTCCTTGCGCGGACTTGAATCAGGCACAGCGAAGAGAACTCCGCAGGACGAAGCTCTTGCCACAAAGTTTGGCAGGAGAGGCCCCGAAGACGGTAAAATAGACTGGAACAAATCGGCGGTTGAGATTTATAATCTCATACGTGCCGTGACACACCCATTTCCCGGTGCATTCACCTGTATCGGCGGCAAAAAGACATATATATGGAAAGCCCTTCCGCTGGAGGGAAACGGCACCCCCGGAGAAACAGTCTCCGAACAGCCCATGCTTATAGGCACAGGCTGCGGTCTGCTGCAAATTCTCACACTTCAGCCCGAAGGCGAGCCCGAAAGGAATGTATAAGATGAAAATATTTGTTACGGGAGTAAACGGCTTTATAGGAACACACTTTCTTGAACATGTCCTCGCCAAGACGGACTGGAAAATACAGGGCTTTGACATAGCCGATAATAACCTCACCCCATTCCTCGACTGCGAAAATTTCTCCTTCAGCAAAGGCGATATATTTACGGAAAACGAGTGGCTTGAAGAACAGGTGAAGGAAGCGGACGTTGTGCTGCCGCTTGCAGGCATCGCAAAACCGGCCTACTATCTGCAAAAACCGGTATGGACGTTTGAACTGGACTTTGAGCAAAATTTGAAAATGGTTCGCCTATGCGCAAAAAACACAACACGCATAATCTTCCCCTCGACCTCCGAGGTCTACGGCATGAGCGAGGACGGAGTTCTCAAAGAGGACGAAAGCCCCCTCATAACGGGCCCCATCGTCAAAATGCGCTGGATATACAGCTGCAGCAAACAGATGATGGACAGAATGATATTCGCCTACGGACAGGAAGAAGGACTTGAATTCTCTATATTCCGCCCGTTCAACTGGGTAGGCCCGAGACTCGACACATTCAAAGACGCGGAAGAACGCAAGGCTCGCTCCGTCACACAGATGATATATGACATACTGCACAGAGGAAAGATTTCCCTTGTGGACGGCGGCGAACAGAGACGCAGCTTCACCTGGGTCGGCGACGGGATAGACGCGCTGGTTGAGATAATAAAGAACAAAGACGGCAAGGCAAACGGCCAGATATTCAACATAGGCAACCCGCACAACAACTACTCGGTGAAGGAACTCGCTGAAATGCTAATCGAGGTAATGCAGGAATTCCCGCAGTACGGAGAGAAGGCAAAAGATACAGTGCTCGACATAATTCCCGCATCGGATTACTACGGCAAAACCTATGACGATATGAGAAACAGAGTCCCCTCCATAGAAAAAATGGAAAACCTTCTCGGCTGGAAGCCCAAGGCGGACATGAAAGAACTCCTGCGCAAAACCGTTGAATGGTACGCACAGCGGGAGGCGGAGTAATTGACCCGTCTTGCCGTAAAAGTTGACGTCGATACACTGCGCGGCTACCGAGAAGGTATGCCGCGTATGCTTGATCTATTCAAAAAACATGAAATAAAAGCCTCGATATTCTTCTCCTTCGGCCCCGACAACTCAGGCAAGGCGATAAGAAGAATCTTCCGCAAAGGTTTCATTTCAAAAATGGTGAGAACCAAAGCCCCCTCAACATACGGACTAAAAACCCTGATGTACGGCACTATTCTCCCCGCGCCGCTCATAGCAGAGTCCGCGCCTGAAATATTTACACGGGCGGCAAAAGACGGGCACGACTGCGGAGTACATGCTTGGGACCACGTACTGGTTCAGGACGAGCTTCCCAAACTGACGAAGCGCAAATTTCAAGAGCTATACGAAAAAGCCGCCGAAATGTTTGAAAGACTGTCGGGAAAAAAACCGCTAAGCTACGCGGCTCCCGGCTGGCAGCTCTCTTCAATGACACTGGAATTTCAACAAGAGCTCGGACTTGAGTATTGCAGCGACGTTCGCGGCTATGAGCCCTTTTTGCCCGTATTCGGCGGAAAGAGCTATTCCGTAATGCAAATTCCGACGACACTGCCTACAATGGACGAGATATACGGACTGCCCGGTATAAACGACGGCACGATTCCGGACTACTGGCTGGACAGACTGGACAGAGAGTGGAACGTCATCACGGTTCATACGGAGATGGAAGGAATGTCAAAACTGGAAGTGTTTGACAGATTCTTATCAATGGCAAAGGAACGCGGAGTTGAATTTCATACTCTGCAAGATTATGCGCGGGAGGCAACCCCAAAGCCCTGCACAGTGAAGCTCGGAACACTTCCCGGGCGTGCGGGAACCTTGGCCGTTCAAGGTGATAACAATGGATAAAATAAGCTTATTCCTGATACTCTCCTCCGCTGTCACAAACGCTCTCGGCAGCACAATAATGAAACATGCCTACGGCGGAGACAGCGCGATGGTGGCATCAGGCTGGGTGGGCACTTTTTTAAGAATACTGCTAAACCCCTGGATAATACTCGGGCTTGGCATGTTCGGAATATCCTTCTTCTTCATGGCGGCAGCTCTCTCACGCACCGACTTGACATTGGCGTACCCGCTCATGTCGGGAATAGTCTACATAATACTGCTGCTGGTCGGGCTTCTGGTATTCAAAGAAAACATAACTATGCTAAGAATAGCGGGCATGAGCTTCATTCTGCTTGGCATAACACTGCTTACGATAAAAAGCTGACGGGGGAAATACATTTATGAAAATTTGCGTTGTTGGAACCGGATACGTCGGATTGGTGACAGCCACTTGCTTTGCGGAAAAGGGCAACGAGGTCTGCTGCATAGATATTGACAAAAATAAAATTGAAAACTTAAAAAACGGCATCATCCCCATATATGAACCGGGACTTGAAGAAATGGTTGTCAGAAACTCAAATGAAGGCCGCCTCTCCTTCTCCACGGATATCGCGGTAGGGCTGAAAGACGCACGGCTCTGCTTCATAGCAGTAGGCACTCCGCCCGCAAGCGACGGAAGCGCGGACCTGAATCAGGTCATGGCTGCTCTTGACGGCATAGCCACAAACATCAACCACTCATGCTTCATAGTGGTCAAATCAACCGTCCCCGTGGGCACAGGCACACTTCTTTGCAAACGCATTACCTCGCATCTGCGCGAACGTAAACTTGACATAAACCTTGAAGTGCTGTCAAACCCCGAATTTCTGAAAGAGGGCATGGCAATAGAGGACTGCCTGCACCCCGACAGAGTTGTTGTCGGAGTAAGGTCGGAAGAAGCAAGGGACATAATGAAAGAACTGTACAAACCTTTCGCGGGGGAGGACAGAATCTTCATAATGGATCCGCTCTCGGCCGAAATCACAAAATACGCGGCAAACACAATGCTCGCGGCTCGCATCAGCTTCATGAACGAAATTGCGCAGCTCTGCGACAAAGTAGGAGCCGATGTAATTTCAGTAAAAGAGGGCATAGCGTCCGACAGACGCATCGGCCCATACTTCCTTAACGCAGGGTGCGGCTACGGCGGCTCATGCTTCCCCAAAGACGTTCAGGCTCTCTACCACATAGGCGAAGGCCAGGGACTGGACATGACATTGACCACAGCGATAGAAAAAGTCAACAGAAAACAGAAAGAGCTGCTGCACATGATGGTACGAGAACGCTTCGGAAACGACATGGAAAACCTCAACGTAGCTATTCTGGGACTCGCCTTCAAACCCCACACTGACGACATGAGAGAAGCCCCATCCGTTTCGCTCGCAAGAGGTCTTGTCAACGGCGGAGCAAACATCACGGCATACGACCCTGTGGCAATCGAACAAGCGAAAGAGTGGCTGCCGAGCGAAGTCAAATACGCCGAAACCTTGGAAGATGTGCTGAAAGATGCGGACTGCGCCGTAGTCGTCACGGAGTGGCCCGAATTCAGAGAACTTGACTGGAGCAAACTTGCCCCGCTCATGAGACAGAAAATAATGATAGACGGAAGAAACATCTACAACCCGGAAGAAATGCAAAAACTGGGCTTTGAATACTACTGCATAGGAAGAAACAAAAGAGCAGGAAAATAGAAATCAGTTCAGTTAAAAGCAAACTGACGGTATATAAAATACTCTTAAAGCCTTCCCCCTTTGTGGGGAAGGTGGCAGAGCATGCTTTTGCTCTGAC
>CAZBYL010000081.1:0-7010 GCA_964496275.1 uncultured Synergistaceae bacterium
TGTGGACGCAATATTCTTCGGCCCCGAATTTATCGGCAGAATGGAAGAAATCTACCCGAAAATTCCGAAGGTAAAACTCATATTCTACATAGGAGACACATGCCCGCGCTTTGCGGAAAACTACCTGCACCTCGCGGCAAACCTTTCAAGCTACTCGCCGAGGGTACTTTTGGCCGACTCGGATGATGCGGCAATCTACTTCTCATCGGGCACAACCGGCTTTCCCAAGGCTATTCTGCACAACCATGAAAGCCTTATGCACGCGTGCAAGGTGGAACAGGCTCACCACGGACAGACGCATGACGACGTGTTCCTCTGCATACCTCCGCTCTACCACACAGGAGCAAAGATGCACTGGTTCGGCAGTCTTATCTCCGGCAGCAAGGGCGTACTGCTCAAGGGAGTAAACCCCAAAAGCATCATAGAGACAGTCTCAAACGAAAAATGCACCATAGTATGGCTTCTCGTGCCGTGGGCACAGGACATTCTGGACTCAATAGATTCGGGCGAAATAGAACTCGATAAATATGAGCTCTCTCAGTGGAGACTAATGCACATCGGAGCGCAGCCCGTGCCTTCAAGCCTCATAACGAGATGGGAAAAACACTTCCCGAACCATCAGTACGACACAAACTACGGGCTCAGCGAATCCATAGGCCCGGGCTGCGTACACCTTGGAGTGGAAAACATCAGCCACGTCGGAGCCATCGGAGTGCCGGGCTTCGGCTGGGATGTCAAGATAATAGACGAAAACGGAGAGAGCGTTGAGGGAGAGAATGTCGGAGAGCTTGCCGTCCGAGGCCCCGGAGTAATGACCTGCTACTACAAAGACCCGGAAGCAACCGAAGCCGTACTCCACGGTGACTGGCTGTACACAGGCGACATGGCAATGCGCGACGCGGACGGCTTTATCTTTCTTGTGGACAGAAAGAAAGACGTTATCATCAGCGGAGGGGAAAACATCTATCCCGTGCAGATAGAGGACTTCCTGCGCGCTCACAACTCCATCAAAGATGTTGCCGTAATAGGCCTCCCCGATGCCAGGGTCGGCGAAATTGCCGCGGCGATAATAGAACTGAAGCCCGGTTTTGAGTGCAGCGAGGAAGAAATAAACGAGTTCTGCCTGGAACTTCCGCGCTACAAAAGACCCAGAAAAATAATATTCGCAGAAATACCCAGAAACCCGACAGGCAAAATAGAAAAACCAAAGCTCCGCAAAATCTACTGTGCTGAAAACCTGGTAGCACAACAGACAAAGGGATAGAAACCTTCTGACATTACGAAACAAAAATTATACGTGACTGTATTTCTGACTTTTGCAGTTTTTAGTGCATTAAAAACGGCTGAGCCCTTGGTATTACAGGGCTCAGCCGTTTTATACTCTGCACATTTTATGTAGTTCAAAAGTTCTTGTGACGATCTGTGACTAAGATGCTTTGGCATGCAGGCCTTTGCGTTGTGTATCTTTCGCTAAAAGCCCCTGCTTTTGTCCTACTTTTTCCTTCTCAGTACAACAGGAATCACGGCAAGCAACGCCAGCCCCGCAAAGCCTGCGTTACAGCCTCCGCCGGAAGAGCGTTCCTCGTATGCAAAATCTTCCGGATTTTCGACAAAAGGTTCTTCCGAGACAGGCTCCGGGATATCGGCTTCCTCTGTTTGAGCCACAACGAAATTGTACATCACTGTCGCATCAAGAATTTTGCCATCGGCAGAGTTAAGGTCATATTTGCCGTTGTCCGCAGTAAAAATTCTCACTTCATAAAGAGCGTCATCGTCGGAGGATATATCTTCCGACGGATACAATACCCGCCCGTCTCTGCTCACACAGTAAGTGCCGTCTACCTTGCTGTCAGCACTCATCGTATAAGTAAGAGGCAGCGCATCGGGAGAAGATGCCTTCGCCTTTGCCATGCGCAGTTCTCCGACAGTTTCTCCGAACCATAAGGCTTCAAGGTCAAAGGATGAGGAGACAATGTCGCCGGATTGGAACGTCGCACCGTCTCCGCTTACAAGAGAGAATGCGGGCAGACTTTCAACTCCGTAAAACTCATCATTGGAATTTGCCGTAAGAGTATCAGCTATATCGTATGCAAGGTCATAACTTACATAGCATACTCCGTCCTCTTCTTCAAACATATTGGACAGGCCGAGCGACTTTATGTCATTTGAGACATCAAGATTCATCTCAGCTTTATCAACGAGGGAGAGAAACGACATGAGCGAGCTTGCGGCTGTTTTAGTTTTATTTTTGAATTTGATAGAGCCGCCTCTTCTGACAGAACTCTTTACGTCCAAAAATCCATAAGTCGAGACACCCTTCTTGAGTATTTTGGGGTTGGCTCCGGAGCAAATCATGTCCTTAATCTCGGAGGCAGAAGCATTGGGGTATTTGGACGCAAGCAGAGCCACAGCACCGGAGACCATGGGTGCTGCCATTGACGTTCCGCTTTTATATTCGTATCCCGGATAACTTCTGCCCGCGCTTGTGTCCGCTTTATCAAGATATACGGAAGAAAGAGATTTTCCAAGAGTTTTGTTATAGCGGAGGCCCCGCATCACACCATTCGTGTCATAGAGAGGAACCGTGCTGAATATATTTGTCCCCGGTGCCATTATGTCAACATAGCGAACGGAGTCTTTCGCGCCGGGATTGCTGTAATTTGAATAGTCCGCTCTGGTCAGTTTATCCTTTCCGTTTGGATTATACTGGGCTGCGCCGACAACTATTACATTTTTTATTCCCGGCAGAGAGCCGAAAGCGGCGGGAAACGGCAGCTTGCCTATAAACGAAAGCGTAACTTTTTTGCCGTTCTCTATTACTTGTTTTGTGCCTGGGTTGTTGATATTCTGGCTGTCGTTGCCGGAGGAGATACACACTATAACCCCGCTGTCACCGAGAAGTTTCAAGGCGTTGGCATAAGGATTATTAATATTGTAGTATTTTCCCGGGTCATTCCAGCCTCCTATTGAGATATTTGCAACCTTCACTTTGCCCTTTAAGGACGACCCTTCCAGCTTATTGAGGACATAGACATATTGAAGTCCCTTTATTATATCGCTGTCATTTATATTGATTTTGCCGGTTTTTTTGTCGAGAGTGACTACATTTACGGGCAGGAGCTTTACATATTTGTTCATGCCTGCAATGCCTATGCTGTTGTTGCCTATCGCTCCTATTATGCCGGCAACATGTGTGCCATGGCCGTTGATATCTCCGTAGAGCCTTTTGTCGGAATAGGGAAGATTCCTTCCTCTTATTTTAGATTCATCATAGGTTAGGTTATAACTGTTCCCGTTAATGATGCCTATGTTAAAAACACTTTTAGCACCATTGGAAAACCATGCCCCGAAGGAGTTGTTGAATATTGAAAGATTGCCTGTAAGTCCGCTCACGACTGCGATGTTGCCCTTTAAGTCATGGTGGTCATACTTTACGCCGCTGTCTATTACAGCCGCAACGACATTGCTTGACCCTAATACTCCGTCCGCCCATACGGATACGGCATTTGTCTGTTCATAGCCCCAGCGGTTTATCTCTTTTGCATTGTACATACTGTCATTGGGGGCTGAAGCTGCTTCGTGAAGTTCCCTTATATAATTGGGATATACTCCGAGAACCCCAGCCTTGCCCGATATTTCGTCAATGAGTTCTTTTGTCGTCTTAGTTTCGGATTTTAAGCACGCCATAGTAGTTCCGCTGCCGCTTGACAGAGCGTTGTATGCGGCAATGGTTTTAGTTCCGGAGGGAGCTATCTCACTCATTCTTGCGGCGATGCTTTTGCTCTGAGAGTCTTCGTCTTGGGCGTTGAATAAATTTATGCTGTAAGAGCCGTAAAGAGTGACAAGAACCTCTCCTTCAACATATTCGCTGATATTCGCAGATGCCGTAGCCGCAGAGTATAGAAAAAATGTTCCCGCGATAAGAGCAGTAAATATTCCCTGTTTTATCTTCACACTATTCACCTCTACCTTTTTAGAATGATTGACAAACATAGTATAGCAATTAAATTATCAAGGGGTTTCTTGTGGGTTGATTGTACCATTTTTTGTGAAATATAAAATTTATAAAAGCAGAGAGTACATGAGACGCCGCCTGCATTTTGCAGACGGCGTCTCATGTATTTTATTATTCTTGCTTAAAGTTCTGCTTACCTCTTTCTGCGGAGAACGACAGGAATCACCGCAAGCAGAGCCAGCCCCGCAAAGCCCGCGTTACAGCCGCCGCTGCCGCCTTTTGATTTATAACCTTCATAGACATATTCGCCTATTTCCTCAGGCAGCGCTTCAGGAGACAGGGGGTCGTCTATAACCGCTTCCGTATCCTGCGCCGCTACCACATTGTAGATTACGGTCGCGTCGAGTATCTTGCCGTCAGCGGAGTTTAGGTCGAATTTGCCGTTGTCCTTCGTGAAAATTGTGACTTCATACACAGCGTCGTCGCTAAGCGCTATTTCCGTATCAGGGCTGAGTACAGCGCCGTCCGCGCTTACGCAGTATGTGCCGTCAACGTCGCTGTCTGCGCTCATCGTATAGGTAAGGGGAAGCGCGTCCGCGGAGGATACTCCCTTTGCCCTTGCCATGCGAAGCTCTCCGATTGTGCCGCCAAACCAAACCGCTTCAAGATCAAATTTCAGGGGAACTATGTCGCCGGACTCGAATGTATTGCCGTCGGCGCTTGCAACGGAGAAGAGCGGCAGACTTTCTATGCCGTAGAATTCGTCATCCTCATCTTCCGTGAGCTTGTCTGCTATATCATAAGCAAGGTCATAGCTCACATAGTACAGACTGTCCTCCGATTCCGTCATGCCGGAAAGTCCGAGGTTCTCTATGTCCTGTGACACGTCAAAGTCCATGCTCGTCTCGTCAAACGGAGCCGACAGAGCCGCAATCATCATGCCCGATGAAGAAATCCTTGCTCCTGTTTTTTTCAGCTTGATAGATTCACCCTTTGCGACGGAACTCTCCAGATCCAAGAACCCATAAGCTGATACGCCTGTTTTCAGAATACGGGGATTCGCGCCGGAGAAAAGCATATCTTTTATTTCCTTTACGGAAGCATCGGGATATTTTGCGAACAGAAGCGCCGCAGCTCCGCTCACCATAGGAGCAGCCATAGAGGTTCCCTGCATAAACTGATATCCGGGGTAACTGCCGTTCTTCTTATCAACGAGCACCTGATACGCCCAGGGAAGCTCTTCTCCGTTGGTGTATCTTGCCACACGCATCTGCCCCTTCATATTGTACAGGGGCACTGTGCTGAATATATCGCTTCCGGGAGCGGCAATATCCACATAACGCGTCCTGTCAGTACCTCTTCCCCCGCTTGGATTGCTGTAGTTTGAGTAGCTAGGGCGCGTAATAGTATCAGATTTTGGGTTCCACTGAGCCGCGCCTACGACTATCATGTTGCGGATTTGGGGCAAAGCGGCGAAAGCCGACGGGAAGGGGAGCTTACCCATAAAATTACCGCTCGGATTATTTATATTCTGCCCGTCGTTTCCGGCTGCGGCACAGACCAAAATTCCGTTGTCCCCGAGCTTCTTTATGGCCTGAGCGTAGGGGTTATTTATACTGTTATATACGAACGTTTGGCCAGAATAGCTGCCTGTTCTGGGGCTCCAGCCTCCGATAGACATATTTACGACTTTAACTTTTCCTTTGAGGGTTGAACCCTCCTGAGTATTGACAGCAAGGACATACTCCAGCCCTCTGATAATGTCGGCGTCCCAACAGCCGTCGCCTGCGCCTTTAGCGCTGTTGTAGATGAAAACATTGACGGGAAGAATGCTCACGTTTTTGTTCATTCCCGCTATACCCTTTCCGTTGTAGCTCCTGGCGCCTATTATGCCTGCCACATGAGTGCCGTGTCCGGAAATATCCCCGTAGTACACATGGTTGCTGTAAACGCTTTTATTGCCCCTTATTTTGTTTTCATCGTAAGTCAAATTATATTTGCCTTCTGAATTTATGTTGCCTAATTTATACGCATTTGCTCCTTGATTCGTGAACCAAGCGCCGAAAGCATCGTTAAACCCCGCATATTTTCCCGTTAAGCCGTCTACTCGCGTTGTATTGTCTATGATGTCCGCATGGTCATACTTGAGTCCCGTATCCACTACCGCGACAACGATATCGCTTGAACCTGTAATGCCATCGTTCCAAACGTTAGATGCGTTTGACTTGTAGTATCCCCAGCGATATATCGGAGCGGCATTATAAAGTGTGTCGTTCGGAAGGGCTGTCTCATACCTCTTATAGTTCGGGAATACTCCCAACACTCCCGATTTGCCCGATATTTCGGACATAAGTTCTTCTGTTGTCTTTGTTTCGGACTTGAGATATGCCATGGTGCGTCCGCTGCCCGAGGAGAGTTCATTGTACGCGGTTACGGTCTTTGTCCCTGCGGGAGCCACCATACTCATGCGGTTTGCGATATTCTTTGTCTGCTCGGCGGCGTTGTTTGCGTTAAAAATATTTACGCTGTAAGAGCCCGAAAGAGTGACGAGAACCTCACCCTCCGCATACTCGCTTATCTGCGCCATTGCAGCCGTATTCAGGCAGAAAAGAGCGGCCGCGGCAAGAAAAGCCGTAAAAATTTTTGTTCTCACCTTCATTTTACTAACCCCCCAATAAAATTTTTATTGATAACAAACCAACATAACAAGTATAAAAGATTTTTCAAAAAGTGTATTCTCTTGTGGCAATCGTATTGGTTTTTGTGAAAATTGCGGCGAATGAAGGACCAAGCACATTACACCGCTTGCGGAAAAATTTTAGAATAAACTGTACCAGGCGATTTTTGCAAACAAACAGTGTAATTCTGACAACAAGTTGGGGTATTTTAGAAATCAGCCAACTTTATCATATTTATCCGACTATTTAGGATTTTAGCAAACTATGCTGTATTTTATGCCAATAGGTTGGTGTTTTTTGCAAAATAGTTGGCTAATTTCAAAGATAGTTGGTATAATTACCTAAGTCTGCCGAAGGAGGTGTTCCGCTTGCAGAGT
>CAZBYL010000082.1:0-6754 GCA_964496275.1 uncultured Synergistaceae bacterium
AGTTTGGTTATTTATGATGTCTACTTTAGGGGGTGCACTACAAAGATCTGCGGGGGGACGATAAGGGCGAATATTTGCGAAGGAGACGATGATGGCGAAAATCTTCGAAGGAGACGATTGAGAAACAACGCCGCTAAGTCCTGATTTGGCCTTTCGTGCGCTTGTATATATTACAAACGCCTCCGTCTTTGTCGGCGGAGGCTTTTGCGATTGTTTCTTGCTTTTTATTCTTTTAATTTAATCTGTATGTTATTCCTTCTTTTCTAGAACAACGGGAATTACGGCAAGCATAGCTGCAACTAAAAGCCCTGTGCAAATCCTGCCGCTATTTTTTCTTCCTTCCTTCACAAGAACATCTCCCTTTGGTTTTATAATTGCCATGAGCATTTTACTGCATCTCATGCAATTAACAGCGCTTTTCCGCCGCGCAAAATGCACTTAATCCTAGAAAATCGACATAGCTTACGAGCATATTGTTGACCGTAGCCCTATCTGGCTCGGCAAGAGATTCATGGATGTTTCGGCAATTCCAATTATGCCGGTCAAGAGGCTTTTTTCTGTTTTTTGCGCGCAAGCCTATATGTATTTTCAAAGTTTAGATTGCCTTTACGCGCGGGCAGGTTCAGTTATATATTCTTCCAGCGCTTAAACCCGTTGCCGAGGACCTCTGATGCGTCTGTAATCACCATGAACGCCCTTGAATGGTGCTGGGCAAGGTAACGCTTAAGCTCCATTGTCTGGCGCGGCGTGAGCAGGCACATTATCGTGGTGCGCTCGTCTTTTGTATAGCCGCCGTGCCCGTCCAGCAGTGTGGAGCCCCTGCTCAATGTATTTGATATGAAGGAGACAATCTCGGGCTCATTCTTCTTCGTTCCGACAATAAAGACAAGCCGGCGTTTGTCAAACGATGAGAGCACGTTATCCATGGTCTCGCCCTCCACATATCCGGATACAAAGCCGAAGAGAAGTTTCTCAAGCCCTACGATGCCGTAAGACGCACCGAGTATTCCGACATTGAGGTAGAAGCTGTAACGCCCGACTTCTATGCCGAAGCGCTTTCTCATCACAGCGACGATAATGTCCGTGCCGCCTGATGACGTACCGCAGCGGAACATCATTCCTATGCCTATGCCCTTAATCAAACCGCCTGCCACGGAGACTAAGAACATGTCCTTTATCATGGGTATCTGCACAACGTCCAGCAGCTCCAGGAAGAAAGAGAGGAGCACAGTATTGTATATGGTCCATATAAGAAAGCGTTTGGGGAGTTCACGCCCGCCCCAGATCATAAGCCCGACGTTCGCTATGAGGTTAAACAGGGCGGGAGAAAAGCCTATCGTATATTTCAGAAGCAGCGCAATGCCCATAACTCCGGCATCGGGAAAGTGGTACGGCAGTGTGAACCACGACACACCTATTGCATATATCAAGACGCCCAGAGACGAGAGGAAGAAGGTGGAGATTTCGTTCCTGCCCAAAATACAAGCGCGCTTAACCCAATACTTCGTTCCGTGTTTCAATACCATAAAGACGCACCCCGCTGTCAGAGAAATTCAAAAGCTCAGCCGTTAAATATACTCTCACACAGGGCGCGTCACAACGTAAATTTTACATATTTAACAACAATTTAGATATTTTTCCACCTCTTGAACCCGTTGCCGAGCACTTCGGACGCCTCCGAGACGACAAGAAACGTGCTGGGAAAGTTCATTGCAAGGTAGCGTTTCAGCTCCATTGTCTGGCGGGGCGTCAAGAGACACATCATCGTCGCCCGTTCCTCATGAGTAAAGCCGCCCCTGCTGTCAAAAAGAGTCGCGCCTTTGTTCAGAGTCAGAGCTATGTATTCCAGTATCGGTCCCTGATTGCCCATCGGGGTTATGACAAAGACCAAACGGCGTTTATCAAAGGATGAGAGCACATTGTCCATGGTCTGGCCGCTGATGAAGCAGGCGACAAGGCCGAAAAGCACCTTCTCAAGCCCCACGACTCCCGTAGCTGCTCCAAGTATTACAAGGTTGATGTAGAAGCTGTATTTCCCAACCTCTATCCCCATGCGCTTGCGCAAAACGGATACAACGACATCAAGCCCGCCCGAAGAGCCGCCTGTGCGAAATACCATGCCTATTCCCAAACCTTTGATAAGCCCGCCCGCAACCGAGACCAAAAACATATCGCTTACATGAGGGAAGGTGATGCCTGACATTGCCTCCAATAGAAAAGTGAGAAGGATAATATTATATATGGTCCAGATAACAAATCTCTTAGAGAGATAGCGCACACCCCAAATAAGCAGCGCCACGTTAATAACCAAGTTTGTAATAGCGGGAGAAAAACCCATGGTGTATTTAAGAAGCAGAGAAATTCCCATCACTCCGGCATCGGGGAAATTATAGGGAAGGACAAAGCCGACAACACCCACCGTGTAGATGGTCACACCCAAGGTGCAGATTATAAAAGTATTGATTTCCGTCCTCGCCGTCAAAAGCAGCTTATAAAAATACCACTTGGTCTTTTGCAATCCTCGCATCAGTACCCCTCCTACACATTATTCGGAATAGCTTTATAGTAACATAACCCAAAGCAATATACTTGTTTTAATATATTAAACCAATAGCTATTTGCGCAGTATTACAATATTGTAAAACTTTCGGCTCGGGTTAAGCATGAAAAAACAGAGACTCCTTGCCAAACAAAAATCCATATCGTATTTTTTCGGTATATATATCACCGCTCTGTGATAAAATATCCTTTGAAAATTATAATCAGGGAGGAATATAAAATGGCATCACCAATGCAGGTAAGTCTCGAAGAAATAATTTCCATGCTGCTCCAGAGAGTGGAATCTCTCACGGCAAACGACGAAAACAGCAAGACGAAATCAAACATAATATACCGTGTGCTCTATAAAAAGGGACTCCTCACCGAAGAGGATATTCTCGAATCCGTAAAGGACGAGTATCACATGCTGGCAGAGCTCGGCGTCATTCCGAACGAACCCAAGGAAGAGATGTACCAGACCATAACGGACGGTATTCTTCAGTGGATTAAAGGAGACGTGGAGGGCATCAAAAAATCCATGGAGGACTACGAAAAGAAGCTCAAAGAGTACGCGCGCGAAGAAGCTGCAAAAAAACCGAAGATCGAAGTGGCAAACGCAAACGTCCTGAACCAGCTCGATGCAGCAGCGGCAAAGGGCGGCTCCAAACTCATAATCTAGCGCGAATAACACAGACATCGGACGCCCCGCACTCAAGCGGGGCGTTTTTTACGCCGTCCCCCGGCAATATCCGCAGCAACTCCCCCTTTCCGTCAAAATATATTTTCTGGTAATAATACTCTTTTTAAATAACTCTCAAAGGATAATCATTAGCATGAACATCGTGCCGCAATTTCCACTTTCGGCACAGGGAGGTATGTGCATGAAAAAAAATACTTTTTTAATCTCACTTGCCGCGGCAACTATTCTCATAGCGGGAACCATACTTGCGGAAAGCATCTTGCACGCGGCGCCCGAAATAAAGGCGGACAACGAGAAAGCGGAGGGGATTTCAATGGACGGGACAAAGGATGCAACATACGTTAAAAAAGATGGAATCGGTGTCATATACCTTGCGGGCGGCTGCTTTTGGGGTATGGAAAAACTGATGGAAGCGCTGCCCGGAGTTATAGGCGCAACAAGCGGATACGCCAACGGCAAGCCCGAAATCGTTCCCACATACGAACTTGTATGCACGGGAAAGACAGGCTACAAAGAGACGGTGCGCGTGGAGTACAAAGAGAGCGAGATAAGCCTTGAGACAATACTGTTCACCTTCTTCGACGCAATAGACACCACCGCCACAGACAGACAGGGCAACGACAGGGGAACTCAGTACCAAAGCGGTGTATACTACACCGACAAAAACTCTCAAAGAAGCGTAGACAGAGTTGTAAAGGTGGAAAAAAACCGCAATTACGGCTTTGCCGTACAGACAGAACCGCTCACTGTCTTTCATGAGGCGGAAGAGTATCACCAGAACTACCTGGAAAAACACCCGAACGGCTACTGCCACATCAGCCGTGCCGAAATGAAAAGAGCGGAAGAAACAGAGGTTGACGCCGCTCCCTACAGCCCCATGAGCGAAGAGGAAATGGCACGGAAACTTACACCGCTGCAAATAAAGGTCACGCAAAAGTCCGCCACGGAGCCGCCGTTCGACAACGAATTCTGGGACAGCGACAAAGAGGGGCTGTATGTTGACATCACCACGGGTGAACCGCTTTTTTCTTCAAAAGATAAATTCAAAAGCTCCTGCGGCTGGCCCGCATTCGCAAAACCTGTGGATCAAAACGTCGTGCGCTGCATTGAGGACGGCTCATTCGGAATGGCGAGAACGGAAGTACGCAGCCGAGCCGGAAACGCGCACCTGGGACATGTCTTTGACGGTGACCCGGCCTCTCCCAACGGAATAAGATTCTGCATAAACAGCGCTGCTTTGAGATTTATCCCTTACGATAAAATGAAAGAGTCCGGCTACGAAAAATACATACGGTTCGTGAGATAAAGAAAACAAAAAGCGCATTTTTCGATAAAGCAGGTGCAGACAGCATTGATAAAAAATTAAGCAAAATTATAAAAACGGTTATTTTTTTAAAATAACTCTTGCATCGAAAAAATGGTCAAAGCCATACCCCGTAAAATGCGTATTTTATGCAGGGCAGGGCGGAGACTATTTTTTTATTACTCTTGCTTATATTGCAAAAATGGAATAATATATCCACTATTCCGGAACTCTGCTTTGGTATGTAAAAAGCAGGGTATAGAATAGCGAGGTATTGAAAATGGTTGAATTAAAAATTCCGTCTCTGAAGATCGGACGTCATGAGGCGCGGTTCCCTATCATTCAGGGTGGGATGGGAATCATGATATCCGGCCCGAGACTTGCGGGCGCGGTCGCGGCTGTCGGCGGTATAGGAACAATAGCCTCGGTCGGACTTGCGGTATCCTCTTCCGACTACGACCCTAAGAAGATGTATGCACAGAATGTTGTGATGCTCAAAAAATATATAGCTCAGGCAAGGGAAGCAGCGAACGACGGAATCATAGCCGTAAACTGCATGTGCGCGCTCACTGACTACGACTCCCAAGTTCGGGCCTCTTGCGAAAGCGGAGCCGACATAATAATCTCAGGCGCGGGTCTTCCCCTTCGCCTGCCGGAGCTCACGGCAGACTTTCCCGAGACGGCTCTTGCTCCCATAGTGAGCAGCGTCAAAGCCGCCAACATAATAATAAACCGCTGGTTAAAAAACTATAACAGGCTTCCCGATGCGTTTGTCGTGGAAACACCCAACACAGCGGGCGGACACTTGGGAGCGAGAGACTCTGATCAGGCGATGGACTCATCGCTCTCTCTTGCGAATGTTGTTCCGGCTCTTGTCTCATACCTGAAAGAGAAGGGGCTGAACATTCCCGTTGTCTCGGCAGGAGGAATTTGGGATTCGGAAGATATGATGGACGCGTTTGCGATGGGCGCAAGCGGTGTGCAGATGGGCACAAGGTTTGCCGCAACGGAAGAGGGCGATTCCGACGACCGTTTCAAGCAGGCATACGTCAATGCGGAAGAGGACGACGTTGTGATAATACAGAGCCCCTGCGGGCTTCCGGGGCGCGCATTAAGAAACCCCTTCGTAGAGAGATACTTGGGCGGTCTGCTGGAAAAAACTTTCTGCAAAGCAAACTGTCTCTCGCACTGCCTCTGCAAGCTCAATCAGGGAACCTTTTGCATAGCGGACGCACTTATCAGCGCATACAAGGGAGACTGGGAGAACGGGCTATTCTTCTGCGGCACAAACGTCTCCAAGGTCAAATCCATCGTAAAGGTAAAAGACCTCGTGGCAGAGCTGATGGAAGGCTGCGGAGTACGCCCCGAACCGGCGGCGGTTTTGGCGTAACAGCCGGTTTAGAGAATATTTCCTAAGTAAAACCTCGAAGCTAAAAATCTGCGCTCACACTTCCAAACCGCAATAATAAACCAACCCCGCATCTTGGAGAAAACATAAGATGCGGGGTTGGTGTAATTTTATATAAACAACGTAGCTCATGCCGAAATTTTTTGTTCTAAGCAAATCATGTCACCAAACATTGCATACGGAAAATCTGCGTTATATAATAGTATTCGCTATTCTCGTGTGATGAGCGGCAAGGAGGAGTTTTTGTGGCAGAGCTGCATGAGCGGGCTAATCCGCTTGAGTATCAGATACTTAGGATGATGAAGGAGTCAGAGGGGCCTCTTGGTGCAGGGGCGCTTGGCGAGATGCTGCGTGAGCATGATATTATTATCAGCGAAGCCGGTGTGGGACGTGCTTTGCGGGATTTTAGGCACAAGGGTTTTTTGCTCCGTATGGGGTTTCAGGGGCATGTTATCACGGAGAGCGGCATGACTCGTCTCAAGGAGCTTGAGGACGCGCGCGCTTTCGGTGAGAATCTTGAGCTGCTTTTGCAGAGCGGTCCTATGCAGGGGCACACTATTGCGGATATTCTTATCGCACGCCGTGCTCTTGAGAGGGAGGCCGCGTATCAGGCTGCGCTGAATGCGACGGCGGAGGATATTAAGAGGCTTGAGGAGATTATCCGAGCGCAGTATGAGGGTATGGAGAAGAACGAGAATTATGCGAATCTTTCCACCGCTTTTCATAGAGAGCTAATGGTCATCGCCGACGCACCGATTTTGAAAAGCCTGTATGAGCTGATAGGTCTTTCCGTTCAGTGGCAGGA
>CAZBYL010000083.1:0-6379 GCA_964496275.1 uncultured Synergistaceae bacterium
GGAATTTATACGATCTTAGGGATTGTGAACAGGTACGGAAGATTTGACGCTTACAAAATGCGTAAAAGACATTAAGCATCAAACTTCTGCGCATGCTCGGGGAGAGTATTACAAAAGGCGCCGGAAATAGAATATCTTTTCCGGCGCCTTTGCAGGTTTTTTGTATATGGATTAGTGTGAGCGAACTATTTCCTTGATTACCATGAGACGAGAGAGAGTTGAGCGTTCCATTTCTTCAAGCTTCATGGAGATTGAGCGTATCGCATCCGTGAAGGACGGAATCATGACGTGCTCAAGCGCGTTGACTCGTCTGCGCGTTCTCTCTATTTCGAGAGCCATGGATTTCAGAGCTTTCTCTTCGGCCGCCAGGGTAACAAGTCTCGGCATCAGCTTAAGGAATTTCTCAAGCGCGATGTCCAAGCTTCCGGGAGATGTTCCCAAACCATAGTTCAGTTCAACTTTCTGCTCGGGCAGCGAGAAGGTCGGAACGCGAACGCTCATAATGTTTGAGAATTCTACATTCACCCTCATATCACCGCCGGCATTCATCAAAGTCTGCTCAAGCATCTGAGGAAGTGTCTGCGCACGGGCAAGGAGGAAGCCGGCATAGCATGAGCCGATCTCTCTCTCTATCTCCTGACGGAGTTCCCAGACTGCCTTTGCCTTGGCAAGAAATTCCTTGACAAGAGCATCCTGTTTGTCCTTCAGAAGTTTATGTCCCCGCTTGGCCACGACAAGACGCTTTTTGAGCTTCGAAAGCTCCATGCGGTTAGGGTTGACATTGAGTGCCTTTGCCATTCGAGGTCACTCCTTCCTATTCGCTGATGTTGGGCAGAGTCTTGTCCTCTTGCGCTGCGATAAGCGGCTTAAGATACTTGTCGATGTACTCGTCTCTTACACGCTTAAGTTCCCTGACAGGAACTATCGTAAGGAGCTTCCAGCCGAGAAGGAGCGTTTCGTCGATTGTTCTGTTCTCATACTCACCCTGGCGGACATATTTGTCCTCAAAGAGGTCTGCGAACTTCGCAAAAGCCTTGTCTTCCTCGGAGAGAGCGCCTTCGCCGAGTATAACGGCGAGTTCCTTCGCTTCTTTACCGCGCGAATACGCCGCAAAGAGCTGGTTCATAAGGTCCGCGTGGTCTTCGCGGGTCTTGCCCTTACCGATACCCTTGTCCTTCAGACGCGAGAGTGAAGGCATAACGTCAACAGGCGGATAGATGCCCTTGCGGTGGAGTCCGCGCGCAAGTATTATCTGTCCCTCCGTGATGTATCCCGTAAGGTCGGGAATCGGGTGGGTTTTGTCATCTTCCGGCATCGTCAGGATGGGAAGCTGCGTGATGGAGCCTTCCTTGCCGCGAAGTCTTCCCGCACGCTCGTACATTGTGGCGAGGTCGGTGTAGAGGTAGCCGGGGTATCCGCGGCGTCCAGGAACTTCCTTACGTGCGGCTGAGATTTCGCGCAGAGCTTCGCAGTAGTTCGTAAGGTCGGTGAGTATAACCAGAACGTGCATTCCCTTCTCAAACGCAAGGTATTCGGCGCAGGTCAGAGCAAGACGCGGCGTGGATATACGCTCGATTGCGGGGTCGTCCGCAAGGTTTACGAACATGACCGTGCGTTCGAGGGCGCCGGTCTTTCTGAAGTCTTCCATGAAGAAGGAGGCTTCTTCAAATGTGATACCCATAGCCGCGAATACGACGGCGAAGTTTGCGTGTCCGCTGATAACCGTTGCCTGGCGTGCAATCTGAGCCGCCATCTGGTTGTGAGGCATACCGCTTCCGGAGAATATGGGAAGCTTCTGTCCGCGGACGAGCGGGTTCATACCGTCTATCGTGGAGATGCCTGTCTGAATAAATTCGGACGGGAAGTCACGCGAGAAGGGGTTCATCGGGTTTCCGTTGACGTCGAGAGACGCTTCGGGGATTATCGGTGCGCCGCCGTCTATAGGGTCTCCGCGTCCGTTGAAGATACGCCCGAGCATATCTTTGGAGACTGGGAGTTTCAGCACATCGCCCAAAAATCTGATCTGAGTCGTGTTTACGTCTATTCCGGTGCTTCCTTCATAGACCTGAACGAGAGCCTTGTCCTCGGCTATTTCGAGGACGCGTCCGCGTCTGCGCTCACCGTTAGCCAGACGTATCTCTGCCAGTTCGTCATAACTGACGTCCTCAATCTTTTCGACCATCATCAGAGGACCGGAGAGGTTTGAGATCGTCTTATATTCCTTAGCCAAGTTCATCAAGCTCACCTCCGGCTGCGCTTATTTTTCCAAGTACCGCTTTGATTTCGTCTTCGAGCTTATCAAGAGCGGCTATTTCTGATTCTTCGATGTAACGCATACGCGCTATCTGTTCGCGGATAGGGAGCTCTATAACGGAGCGGAGCATTCCGCCGCGCACAAGAACCTGCATTCCGAGATGGTGGAACGTAAGGATGTTCCTGAGCATCTTAAACTGCTTGTCCATAGACGCATACGTATCTATCTCGTGGAAGGAGTTCTGATGAAGGAAGTCCTCACGGATTGACTTTGACGTTTCGAGAACCATGCGTTCCTCTTTTGAGAGGGCATCTATACCAACGAGGCGAACTATTTCTTTAAGTTTATCTTCGTCTTCAAGGAGGCTCATTGCCTCTGTTCTGTAAGCGCTCCACTCTCCGTCGTAGAAGCCGTCCCAGTATTCGCCGAGAATAGGCGCGTAGAGAGAGTAGCTTGAAAGCCAGTTAATGGCAGGGAAGTGACGCTGATATGCAAGCTGTGAGTCCAGTCCCCAGAAAACCTTCGTGACTCGGAGGGTGTTCTGTGTAACAGGCTCGGAAAGGTCTCCGCCCGGAGGAGAGACGGCGCCTATAACGGAAACGGCTCCCTCTCTGCGATCCTTACCGAAGCATATCGCACGTCCCGCTCTTTCATAGAACGTGGCAAGGCGTGTTCCGAGGTAAGCGGGGTAACCTTCTTCACCGGGCATTTCTTCAAGACGTCCCGACATTTCGCGGAGAGCCTCGGCCCAGCGTGACGTGGAGTCCGCCATCAGAGCGACGGAGTATCCCATATCACGGAAGTATTCCGCGATTGTGATACCCGTGTAGATGGAAGCTTCACGGGCAGCGACAGGCATGTTTGAGGTGTTCGCGATAAGCAGGGTTCTCTTCATAAGCGGCTGGCCTGAACGGGGGTCTTCCAGTTCGGGGAACTCGAGAAGAACGTCCGTCATTTCGTTTCCGCGCTCACCGCATCCGATGTAGACGACTATTTCGGCATCCGCCCACTTCGCGAGCTGGTGCTGTATAACCGTCTTACCGGAGCCGAAGGGTCCGGGAACGCACGCCGTACCGCCGCGCGCTATCGGGAAGAATGTGTCAACAACGCGCTGACCTGTCGTAAGAGGGACTTCAGGCGCAAGTCTCTTGACGACGGGGCGCGGCTTACGGACGGGCCATCTCTGGAGGAGCTTGATTTCATGATCCTTGCCCTTGGCGTCCGTAACGACAGCGACAACTTCTTCTACCGTGAAGCTGCCCTGTTTTATCTCTTTGATTTTTCCTGTGACACCATGAGGAATCATTATCTTATGGTTTACGAGAACAGTTTCCTGAACCGAACCGATAATGTCGCCCACGGCAACTTCCGCACCGACTTCGGCAGAGGGGACAAAATCCCACTTCTTTGTTCTGCTGACGGCGGGAACGCTGATACCTCTCAGTATGTAGGGGCTTTGCGCGGTATTTTCGATGCTTTCAAGCGGTCTCTGTATACCGTCAAAGAACTCCTCTATGAGCCCCGGCGCGAGTTCGACGCTGAGGGGTTCTCCGGTGCTGACAACCGGTTCTCCCGGTGCAAGTCCCGAAGTTTCTTCGTATACCTGAACAGAAGCAGTGTCATCTTTTAATTCGATTATTTCACCGACAAGGCCTGATTTACCGACTCTGACAACGTCGAACATGCAGGCTCCGGCCATTCCCTTTGCAATTACAAGCGGACCGGAAATTTTTGCGATGAATCCTGCTATGGCATTTGGAGTAGCCACTCACATCGCCTCCATTTTCATCATTTAACTCCAAAGATATCCATGCCGACAGCACGCTCAACATTGCGTCTGATAGACGTGAGCCCTACACCGGTGGATCCGCTCTGGTTTGGTACTGGTATTATGCACATATCCGTAGATTCGTTAACTTCATCGACAATTTCCTGATACTCGGAGAACAGTGACTCCTCTACGAACAGAGCGGCGTAACCGGTACGCGCAAACTTATTCATTATCTGAGCCAGCATCTGTTTGTTCTCATCGCCGACAATCACGACGTCAAGCCCTATCGCCTTGAACGGCAGTACGCTGTCGTAACTGCCTATGGCCGCCATTGGTGAGTTTTGATTAGACGTAGCCATGACGTAAGAGCCTCCTCAGTTGTTCCTTATCGCCCTTATTTTCTTTTGCGACAAGGATAACACGCACGTTTTTGACTTCCATTTCCTTCGCCCAGAGGTACATCGGTATGTTCTCAGGCGCGGAAGGTCTGAATCTGCTGACGGCAATCTTGTCAAGGTAGAAGTCTTCCAGCGCTTTCTCAAGAGAGAGTATTAAATCAGAGAACTCACCCGAAGAGTCTATACCGTTCAGTACCGTTCCGAGATCGGAGAACTCCATTGCGCGTCCCCAACTCTCGAACGGCTCGGATATTAAGGACGTCAAGATAGCTGTATCAACCACACCGCCGCTGTGCAAAAATGCGGCGGCTCTTGCACCTTCAAAGCTGAATCTTTTCAGACGAAGCAGAGTGCGGATATTTTCTCCGTCAATTCTGGCGCGAATCCATTCCTTGACTCCGGCCATTCCCAAAGCTTCCGCTTTTTCCAACATGACCTCGTAGAGCCTGTTGTCAAGAAGACGTTCGATTTCAAGAATATCCTTGGACTGCTCCCATATAGCCGTGCATCCGGGAAGGAGAGTGTTAAGCCCGAAAGGCAGCATTCTGCAGTCCTCAGACTCTATGTATGAAATCATATCGTCCACAGGGAAAGATCCCAGAGAGGTAAGGAGATCCCACCTTTTCTTTCCGCCGTTTCTGGAGTTGAACATGCTTTTCAGTATAACTTTTACATTGTGAAAGTCATACTGAAGGCGCATCAAATCAATAAGTTCCTTATCGGGAACAAACGAGCGAACCTCCTCATAAATAGCATGAAGGTCTGCCTCCAAAACTTTGTCAAAGTCTGACTCGCCTGTCTGAGATGCCAGCGCTGAAGCGTAAGATGTCTCCCCAAGTATCTTGAGTACCGATGCCGAGTCTTCCGCATCAATCATTCTCTGCAAGACAGCGGCGTCAAGAAGGCGGTGCTCCATCGCACGTATTCGCGCAACGGCGTAACTGTATGCCTCCTGATGGGACATCAGACCACCTCCCTCATTCCGCAGACGGGAACAAACGCTTTACAACGTCGGATTCCTGTTTTTCCTGTGACATCTGAATAAGCATGTCCCATGAGCAGTTAATGGCGATCCTTCCGCGCTTGAGGATAAAGCCGCCTGCGATTTCAGGCTTCTCGGAAGAGAGAACAAGCTTCGTGCCATGCTTTGCATTGTACGAATCGAGCCAGCTCTTACTGAGATACTTCTCCCCTTCTGCGACAAGGAACTCCTCTTCTTTGGTGTCTACGGAAGCATTAAGCAGTGATTCCGCAAGAGCTTCGTATGTATCTTTGTCAAGATTTTCCATTTTTTCAATGGCTGCTGCATATACGTCACGGATGAGAGTTCTTCTGGATTCGAGCATCATCTTTTTTACATCGAGATTTGCGACAATCTCTCTGCGGCGGAATATCTCTGGACGCTCGGCATCAAAACGGCTTGCTGCCGCCGACTTGATGGAGTCATTTTCCTCCATTGCTCTCGTGGAGATAAGGTCGGCCTGAGCTTTTGCCTTTGAAAGAATTTCATCGGCTTCGAGCTGCGCGTCGTTCCTTATCTTCTCTGTTATCTGGGCCAAAGACATGGTCTTCTCCCCGTTTCTGTATTAAAGTTTGATGCCGTTGAGCATCAGAATACTGATTAGAAGCCCAAAGACTGCGTATGTTTCGCACATAGCCGGAAGAATGACCGCCTTACCAATCTGTTCCGGACGTTTTGATATCATAAGAATTGAAGCTGCCGAGGACTTACCCTGCCATATTGCCGAGTAGAAGCCCGAGATAGCGATGGGAAGGCACGCGAAGCAGATGCCGAGTCCCTGCCAAACGGAGAGGACGACTCCGCCCGCACCGAGAAGTCCCGCCTTCTGAAGGGCGAGAACCGCGACGAGAAGTCCGTAGATTCCCTGCGTACCGGGAAGCGCCAAAAGAACGAGGGCGTATCCGAATTTCTTTGGGTCCTCTGTCATGACACCC
>CAZBYL010000084.1:0-5977 GCA_964496275.1 uncultured Synergistaceae bacterium
GCTTACTTTTATTCTTCTGTTGTCTCTTTGGTAAATATATTCACATGATACGAGCAGTTGGCAAGCGATGGCAAGGGCAGGGGCGTTTAACAATAGTTGAGCGATGGTTGAACGATTGTTTTGGGCTTTGGCGAGCGATGGCTGAAAAGCGTTGGCAAACTATTGGCAAACCGTTGGCAAACGATGGCAAGGGCAGAGGTGTTTAGCAATAGTTGAGCGATTGGCTGAAAACCGTTGGTAAACGATGTCTCTAATGCCTTCCACCTTTGTGCGAATCGGATGGTTGTTACACCCAGAAGGCGGCGGCGGATGTTTTCCGCCGCTTTGTCTGTTATGTTTACCGTTTGCCGCGAAGAAACATTCCGGCCGCAACGCATAGGGCTGAGACTGCCAGACCTGCGAAAAGGGGTTCTCCCGGCAGTCCCGAGAAGGACCATATAAGCATTCCTATGAGTCCTCCGACGGATGCTGCAAGAGCGCATTTGGGTGATACCGTTCCGGGGCGCAGTACGGCGAATATGAAGGGAATTAGGGTTCCCGCTCCGCGCAGTCCCATGCTCATGTAGCTCCACTCAAGTATCATTGCTCCCGAGCCGCCTACTCCCGCTGCTGCGGCTGCTGCCACAATTACGATGACGAGCCCTCTCTGTATGGACGTTTCGTGACCTGCGTACCTCTTCATCAATTTTTCGGGGACGAGGTTTTTCACTATATTTGTGGATATTCCGAGTACCAAACCGGCGGCGCAGCCGATTACCGTGATAAGTATGCCGCCCCATATTATCCCTGCCGGAAGCGGGGGAAATGAGTCCATTATGAACCACGGCAGAACTTTGCTCGGCTCCATCTCTATCCCTCTTGCCCTTACAGAAAGTCCTATCCATATCCCGAGCAGTCCCATGGGCGGCATCAGTATTGCTGAAGCAAAGGCCCCTTTTCTTGCCGTTGCCGCGTCTTTTGCCGAAAGAAATGACTGTATGTATATCTGGGTTGTGAATACGCCTGCGACCATTGCTGCGAAATATCCGAGTTCGGGTGTGAATCCCTGTGAAAATGGGTTGAGCCATGGGTGGAACGAAAGTGTTCCAGCGACTTTTGTGAAAGTTCCGCCTTTTAGGACTGCGGCAGTGAAGCAGGAAATCAGAACGATGTAGAGCAATATGATTTTTGCTTCGCTTAGTTTGCTGTAGCTTTTGAGCCCGCCCGCCGCGATAAAGCCGAGAATGGATACTGACGCCAAAAGCGCCGCGCCCGCCGCCGAAAGGGGAAAAATGCCCCTAAGCATGGCGATGCAGGAGAGAAACTGTGCGCAGATTGATATGAATGTTCCGAGCGAAGCCGATACTGTTGCTGTCAAAGCTACGGCGCGGCCGCAGAAGCTATCCGCACCGCCGTAGCTTTTTGCAAGGTAGTCCGCGACAGTGGTAATTCCCGAGTTGCGCAGGGGTGCGGCAAACTTGAGGCCTAGCAGAAGGCATGCTGTGCCTGCTCCGAGAGTGAACCAACATGCCGTAAGCCCATAGGTGTAGGCCATCTGCACTGTCCCTACCGTGGAGGCTCCGCCTACAAGCGCGCCTAAAAGTATGCCTGTGACTCCGGCCGCGGAAGATTTTCGCCCCCCCAAAGCATAGTCCGAGGGGGATGATGTTTTTGCGCCGATAAGTGTTCCCGCTATTATGAAAGCTCCCAGTGTGAGCCCTGCCGCCGCGTAAAATATAAACATGGAATAATCACTGCCTTATTCAATAATATTGCGCGTTTATAAAAATAGACGGCGCACGACAGCAATGTTACTACTTTCCGCGCAGGGGTCAACAACAGCGGCGCGTCAGTTTGATGTTTTTGCGAGCGTGAGCAGCAATTCCCTTATAACTTTACAGGCTGTTATTGTCGATACTCCGCTTGTGTCGTAGTGCGGAGCAAGCTCATTGACATCACACGCCGCTATATTAACTCCGCTCATTTTGTGTACGGCTGATATCAATTCAACAAATGAGATGCCGCCGGGCTCAGGTGTGCCTGTGCCGGGGAATATAGACGGGTCAAGCACGTCTAAGTCTATTGTCAGGTAGACGGGAGCGTCTCCTATCTCTTTTAGTCTGTCCGCGAGTGTGCGCGTGTCATATTTGTTCTGAAAAGCGTGCTCTTCCGCCCAGATATCCTCTTCTCTTGTCATGGAGCGTATTCCGAATTGGTATACGCTTTTATCCTCCAACAATTCTGCACATCTTCTTATGACAGTGGCGTGAGAGAGCTCTTCTCCCATGTAATCGCCGCGCAGGTCGGCGTGTGCGTCAAAGTGGATGATCTTGAGTCCGCTGTACTTCTTTGCTGCGGCGCGAACCGCTCCCAGCGTAACGAGGTGTTCTCCTCCGAGCATGAAAGGAATCTTGCCGTCAGAGATGATGGTGTCCGTGCTCTCTTCTATTATTTCGAGAACGGCTTTAGTGTTTCCGAACGGCAGATCCAAGTCTCCCATATCGAAAACAGAAATATCTTCCAAATCTTTTTTGAGATAAGGCGAGTATGTCTCTATGCCGAAAGATTCCGTGCGTATGGCGTTCGGTGCGAAACGCGAACCGGGGCGATAGCTGCATGTTCCGTCAAAGGGAGCGCCGAAGAGGACGAAGTCCGCTTCGGCGTATTCCGCTTCACATGCCATAAAAGCAAGCTGCGTACCTTTTTTATTCATTGCCGAGCAATTCTTTGACGTAGTTCGGAATCGCAAAGCAGCCTTTGTGCAGCTCCGTGTTGTAGTATCTTGTCTTTATGCCGAGGGCGTTCCACTTTTCCGCGTTCAAATCGGAGATGGGGTCTATTCTCTTTGACGCAAAGCCGAAGAGCCAATGCCCCGACGGGTATGTGGGAATGTGAGCCTGATATACCTTTGCGACGGGGAAGAGCTCAACTATCCTGTCGTGAGCGCGCTTCATGGATTTCGCATAGCTCTCGTAGTAGGGGCACTCATGCTGGTTCACCAGGATTCCGTCCTCCGTGAGAGCCTTGTAGCAGTTGCCGTAGAATTCCTTTGTAAAAAGTCCCTCGCCCGGGCCGAACGGGTCTGTGCTGTCTACGATTATAAGGTCATACTCGTTTACCTTATCGCGCACGAACTTGAGTCCGTCCTCAAAATAGAGGCTGACTCTTGCGTCGCCGAGCTTCGATGCCGTCTGAGGGATAAATTCCTGACATGCGCGCACGACCATCTCGTCTATCTCCACCATGTCTATCTTCTCGATTGAGGCATAGCGTGTCAGTTCGCGCACCGTGCCTCCGTCTCCCGCTCCTATTACCAGCACCTTTTTGATTGCGGGATTTGCAGCCATCGGAATGTGGACTATCATATCGTGGTAAATAAACTCGTCCTTCTCCGTCACCATCATAAGCCCGTCCAATGTGAGGAAGCGTCCGAACTCCTTTGATTCAAAAATATCGATGCGCTGAAAATCGCTTCTTGCCGAATAGAGCTGCTTATCCACTCTTATTGAAAATCTTGTATCTTCGCTGTGCTCTTCCGTGTACCAAAATTCCATCTTCATATCCATCTTCTATTCCTCCACTACCTCGATATTTTTCATGTCCATGTCTTTAGTGCCTGTCATGACACAGCCCTTTTCCTTCGCATATCTGACATAGTCTATAATTTCCGCTGTTATCCGTTCTCCCGGCGCCAAAATGGGAATTCCCGGCGGATATGCCATCACAAGCTCCGCGCTTATGAGCCCCGCGCTTTCCCTTATGGCCGTGCTCCGTTTGTCAGCATAAAAGGCTTTTCTCGGCGACATTGCCACAATAGGGTCTATATACTCATGGTCCAGCATATTCATAGGTTCCTTTGCGAATCTGCGCTTAATTTCCGACAGAGCACCGAGCAGCCTTTCGATTTCCAGCTCTCTGTCTCCGACGGATATTATCGCGAGAATGTTGCCTATATCTCCGAATTCTATCTGTATGCCGAACTCGTCTCTCAGAATGTCATACACCTCTATGCCGGCAAGTCCGACAGCTCTTGTGTGTATACTCAGCTTTGTCTCGTCAAAACCGTAAACAGTACTGCCGTTTATGATGTCTCTGCCGAAAGCGTGGAAACCTCCCAGCTTATTCACCTCTTGCCGCGCATAGCCCGCGAGAGAGAGAACCTTTGAAAAAATTTCGCGCCCGTTTATGCTGAGGTTCTTTCTCGCGATATCCAAAGATGCCATGAGAAGGTAGCTCCCGCTTGTGCTCTGCGTGAGGTTTATCGTCTGGCGCATAGCCTCGGCGTCAGCGTTTTTACCCAAAAGGAGAAGAGAACTTTGAGTGAGCGAGCCTCCCGTTTTGTGTATGCTCACGGCGGACATGTCCGCTCCTGCCTTCATAGCGCAAAGCGGCAGTCCGTCTCCGAAATAGAGGTGAGTGCCGTGAGCTTCGTCCACGAGCGCATACATACCGGCTCTGTGCGCGATTTTCACAAGCTCCGCCAAGTCACTGCAAACACCGTAGTATGTGGGGTTGTTTATAAAGACGGCCTTCGCATCGGGGTTTTCTCTGACTGCCTTTTCCACATCCGCGGCGGACATGCCGAGGCTGATACCGAATTCCGGGTTTACCCCCGGATTTACGTAGACAGGCTCCGCTCCGCAAATGACCATCGCGTTGATTGCGCTCTTATGAACATTGCGCGGCATTATTATCTTATCTCCGCTGCGGCATACGGCAAAAATCATATTCTGAACCGCAGCGGTGGTTCCGTTGAGTATCAAAAAGGCGTGGGAGGCTCCGAATGCTTCCGCCGCAAGCTCTTCCGCTTCCTTAATGACTCCCGTGGGGTGCGTGAGGTTGTCAAGCGGCTTGCTGGAATTTAGATCCATTGAGACGCACTTTTGCCCGAATGCGTCCACAAGCGCCTTGTGTCCCTTGCCCTGCTTATGTCCGGGCACGTCAAAAGAAACTATCCTGTTTTTCAGATAGTTCTGCAAAGCGTCGTATATCGGAGTATTTTCCTGTCTATTCATAAATGTTTTTGCCGTTGAAAATCTCTATCATCTCTCGGCGCAGCTTGCCGCTTATCTCAAGACGTTTTTCGGGACGGAACTCATGAACGTCGTTGTTAAAGAGATAATTCTGCAAGTTCAGCTCCTTAATAAGCATCTTCGTGTGGAAGATATTGGACTGATAGACGTTTATATCCTGGGTATCATAGATATCCAATGTTTTGTCGTCGATGTAGTCCTGTATGGATGTTATAGGGTGATCCAAGAAGCACTTGCGCCCGTCCAGTTCGCGCGTAAATCCGCGAACCCTGTAGTCTATTGTGATGATATCGGAGTCAAAGCTCCCTATGAGATAATCGAGAGCGTTAAGCGGCGATATCTGTCCGCACGTAGAAACATCGATATCAACTCGGAATGTTGATATCTCCTGATTTGGGTGATACTCGGGATAGCTGTGAACAGTGAGGTGGCTCTTGTCGAGGTGTCCGCACACGGTTTCACGCTTTGAAAGGATGTCTATTCCGCAGTTGCACGATCTGTCCACTATTTCCTCCGCAATGGGCAGCTCGGAAATAAGAATGGTAACACTCGCGCCCTGCGGGTCGTAGTCCTGTTTTGAAATATTAAGGACATGCGCGCCTATCATGTCCGTGACATCGCAGAGTATTTTTGTCAGCCTCTCTGCGTTGTACTGCTCGTCAATATATGCGACGTACTCGTTTTTTTCTCTCTCAGTTTTCGCGTAACATACGTCGTAAATATTGAAACTTAGTGTCTTTGTCAGGTTGTTAAACCCATAGAGCTTAATCTTATCGGCCATCTCAGGCTCCTTTCCGAAAATGGCCTCCGCTGTGTCAGTCGGTTGTTTGGATATCAAAAAGCGCACCCATATACCCTTTGCCTGCATCGGCAAAAGGGCAGACGACTGCACTTGATAATGATCCCTACTCAATTTGTTTTATTCAAATGTCGGTAGTTTATTTGAGCCTATACAGTAATAAATT
>CAZBYL010000085.1:0-5736 GCA_964496275.1 uncultured Synergistaceae bacterium
TTTTGCATTTCCGGGGATTTCAACTTTGCAAAAGTGGGGATTTCCTTTTGCAATTATGGGTAGTTTTATTATGCACTATACAAAACAATTTATATACTATCTGCCATATTATCCTTTTAAATTATTATAAAGACGTGCAGAGTGCTTTACAGAAGATGACTGACTGCTTTTATCCTCCAAGCAGCGGCTGGTCGTATTTAAACAGCACCTCGTTTATCTTAAATATAATGTTCTGTCGGACTATAATAAATGGCATTAGCATACCCCCCGTATTAACTGAAGATAACTCATCAAATATCTCTAGGTTAGCAATCAAAACAAATATAGCATAAAACCCACAACTCTTTTTACCTGACGTACAAGTTACACTTCACTTGTATTGTATTGCGTTTCTGGTTTTAGATATCAATAAATCATTTTTGCATAAGCCAGAAAAGTAATATGCGGCAATAACATAGACAACGCTAAGTAATTTACACATAGTTGAAAACATAGAGGCGAAATTAGGCATATTGCTGTAACTATTTTTTCCGATATCGCTTATGCTATTCGCATCACTCAAGTTTTACACACAGAATACGGAGGAGATAAATTATGGAGCTTAAAGAAGTCATGCAGCAAAATATTTTTGTTGTAGTAGGCAACACAATCAAAGAAGATAAATACGCATATAAAATTAAAACAAAACTTATCGAACATGGCTATAAAGCTTATGGTGTAGGCAAAGAGCTTGAATCTATCAACGATATAGAAGAAGAAATAGACATTATTGACCTGTGTATCAATGCAACTCTCGGCATAAAATATATTAAAAATTGCAAAAAAAGCTACAAGTGCATCGTAATTCAACCGGGGGCAGAGGGGCCAGAACTTTTAGAATATCTTGATGCCAATAAATTGCCTTATATACAGAACTGCCTTCTTGTCGGAATGGCAAAATACGCCAAGACAAAACAGTAGGCCCAGCGGCATAAATAACGGGGAGCGCGGACTAAATCCGACGACCTATGATAAGTCCGATTTAGTCCGACTCCGAAAAGCTCTGTACATCAAGCGCCGTAAAACGCTACTTTTTGTAGAACTGGATGCTGTCAGTAAGAGGCATTTGCGTCATAAAAAGGCTGGCGCCTGATTTTCCGAACCGCTTGATGTATTCCTCGCCTATTTTCTTAATGGAGTTATTCACCTCAGGCGAGTCCTTGACTACGATATTCACTATGTAATTATCCTCTTTGATAATTTTTCCATCAGGGTTTTTCCATTGACCCTTCACATCATACTCTACATTGAACCCACGCTGGAACAACGGGGTGATTACTTCGTCCGCGAATTTTGCCATGTCCTCTTCTGAGACGGCGGCCGGACCGTTTCCCGAACCACAATAGAGACGGTATATCATATTGTCATGAAGTTCTAGCACAGCAGCAGATGCAGCACATGCCGTGGCAGCTATAAGCGCGATTACAAACAGTATCATTCTCTTTTTCATTATTCGTAATCCTTTCTCTAGTAAGTTTCTATTCCGAGCAAAAAGCCCAGGCGATAAGCACATAGTTCACATACACTGCTCTTCAAGTAAAACCTTATTTCACTGGTATAAACTATCTTCGATGAAATGACATCAATATTTTGCCGCAAAACTGCTTGCGTGAATAAATTGTGTTATTACTGCATACAGAGCCGAAAGTTAGCTGATTGTCAACTCAATAAACAATATAAACTTTACGCATCCTACATCGCGGCATCAGAGCCTGTTTTATGTTTAATTTAGGTAATTTCGTAGTGATAACAGCCTTACATAATAATTTATACATCATATCAAGCTCCCCTCCGATTGATACCTCTATGTAATACTTTCTAAATAGCTGCTGCAAGCTGCTATTTATCAGTGAATACGTCCGGATATATGATGTTTTCAGCTCTGTTTTACAGCATATATTTCCCTCGAATCCAACAAGCGCGGCTTTGTATTTCCATAGAAAACACTTTCTCAAATCAGACTGTCGCGGTCGAATATTTTCAGCTTATAATCATTATAATCCGCTTCAGCTGTACCAAAGGTCAGCAACTCCGGCTTTAATATTAAGGCTTAATATATGAGTAATCAAGTTTAAAACGGGACATGGAAGTATCCTTGTCCGCGGTGAGATTCCATGCCAGTGGTGTGCGGTCAGAGCAGCCGTAGTGAAGCAGATTGGGAAGTCGCCGCTAAATCGGTATGCCATCGACATTTTTATATTGTTTATTAAAAGCTAAATACTTATCTTTAAACAGATTGAAGTGCTCGTAATACACAGTATCCCTTGAAAGTTCTATCGCTATTTCTGTGATTATGTCCCAATTTATAATCTTTATATTTTCAGTGATATTGCAAAGATTTGCTACTGTGCTTTGAATCTCTTTTAATGCTTTAATATTTTCAAAAGGGAATAAAAATACAACAAAATTGTCTTTGTTTCTAATATAAGAAATATTCCTCCAAATTTGATAGTTAGCGTAAAAATTACTCGATGAAATATCTTTTATTAGGAGACTTTTACTTATGTGATTTTCATAAACATTCTTCCACTTGTCTTGACATTTATTAGGATTATTTTTATTAGGATATATTTTACCAAAACCGTTCTCAGTATATTTAATCTCAAAAAAAATTTGTTCGCCTGTCACAAGTTTTACGTAAAAGTCAAAGTTAGTTTTTTCCTCTGTACAAAGAACCTCTTCAAAAGAAGCTTCTTTTATTTTAGCATTTGGAGGCAATCTGACTACGCCTACTTTTTCTAAAATATTTAGTAATAGCGCTTCGCCCTTTTTAGTACCAGTTAATGGTTGAAAAAAATTAATGCACATAACCTGTGATGAATTCAAATGATGCGCACAGCGATGTAACTTAATCTTACGATAAATATTTACACCCTTTAAAAAATTACTTTCAATTTGTTCTTTTGGTAAAATATGAGAATACTCTTTGCCTTTATATTCTCCGTTCTTAGTAATTTTTAGAATACTTCTCTTGTACTCAGACAAATGGGCATATATCATAGCTTTAAATTTTTCGCTATTCACTTCTTCCATCTTATACTCTCCGATTTTTAATTTCGTATTTGTATATAATTCTTATAATATATTAGTTTCCCTGTTTGATATAAAATCTTTCATAGCATATCCATAAGCCTTAAATTTCAACACACAAATGTTTCAGAATTTCTGCGGTGTCTTTTATCAGCCCGGCTAATCTAACATCTAACCTGCTTACACATATCGATCTATACCATTCTTATTATCTTTGCGCTGCAACTCGGCATTGCCCCCATTTTGCAGATCACTATACTTTGTTCCATTGCGCGTTTTTAGATATTCAAATACCTATTATCGGTTCATTGTTCTCCGCCGTACTTAGATATTTAGATTATAATGTCTTCTATAAGGTTTTCCTGCCATCGCAATAATTGGTATTGCCCATTTTCCATAAGAACTTTTTGCAACTGCCTCGAATCCTAGCTTTTTATAAAAATACATATCACTGTCTAAGCACGTTTCAAGGTAGCAAACCTGGGAAGTTTCATCAAAATAATCAAAAAACGGCGTCAGCATATCTCGTGCAATTCCCTGGTGCTGAGAGTTTTTCTCAACTCCCAATAAAAATAGATACCAAGCATCTGAGTACCCTGCTTCCCTACGAATCTTTGCACAGCAACTATCAAACCCCACAAGATTAATAAGGCTTGCGGGGTGCTTTAAAATATAATGCAGCGACCACTTCAGCGACTTTACTATTCTGAAAATATCGGTACTGCTCACATTAGGTTCCGCAAAGGAACAAACGCCTTTGCCTGATCTATGAAGGTACGTATGAGTATTCTCACCAGAGGAAGCTATTATCGTCATAAAAACTTTACTTGCATCCTCAACCGAATATTTTTCTCTTCCTAGAAATTCGTAAAATAGGGGGTAATTTTGAAATGCACCAGCAAGAATTCTTCCACACTCGAACAGATCATTTTCCTCTTTCTCAATTAAATTCTTTGGTGTTATAAAAGTCATTTTATATTCCGCCCTTAAAGTATAATTCTCTCTTTATGCGAGCATGTTCTTTCAGGGTTAGCTGTCGTACCTGATCATTTTATCTATTGTCTTATTACGATACACAATGTCTGGTCTCTCTGTAAATCCAATCTTTTCCCAGAATGCGTTGCCGCTTTTATTCCTTTCAAAAACGACAAGGGCGATTTTGTGAATGCCTAACATTTTCATTGCCTCCTGAACTTTATTTACTAATGCACTCGCGATGCCCCTATTTCTTTGGTTAGGACAGACTGCAGTATGATATATATAACCTCTTCTTCCATCGTGCCCGGCCATAATGACGCCAACGAGTCTGCCTTCCTCAGCAGCTACAAAACATGTTTCGGGATTTCTTTTAAGAAATGCCTCCACGCCGTTTTTAGAATCATCTAAATTGTTTAGCCTCATCCCAACACATGACCGTTAAATCTCATATGCATCTTCATAATCGGATATTTTCATAGGAGTTACTTTCATTATAAAATATCCTCTTTCGCCATCTATACTATATAGTTGGAATTGAATGAAAGGCGTACTTCATATCCACTGGGACTATACTTATCTACAATCAATACTCGAAGTATCTTTTGAGCGCTAGTAATATCTCTTGTCTAGCGGTCATATCTTCAAGGCATGACACTCTATTGGTAAGCCGCGACTGTGCGATCGTTCGTATTTGCTGGACCATCACCACAGAATCTACCTTGAGCCCGGACATTACAGCACTAATAGCTACCTCAGTAGGATAGATGTGAGCTCCTTGTTTTATAGAAGAAAATGGCAACACCGTCGTTACGGTTAAAACACTGTTCACCGCATTGTTAGAAACTACCAATACAGGTCGTGTACCTCGCTGTTCAGAACCTTGCGTCGGGTCTAAGGAACAATACCAGATATCCCATTTGTTTACCATGATGGAATTCCTTGATTATCAACATCCTCAAACGCATTCTGACATAAGGAAGTTCTGCTTTGAAAATCTGCATCTGCTGAAGCTTTACGCATTTGGGCAGCGTAGTTTTCTCTCTCAAGGGCATCAATGTATTCTGACACTGCATCGCAGATTCCCTGATTCACAGAAGAAATTCTCTCTTCTTTGACCAACTCGCGCAAAATTTCCATCTGAGAATTTGGAAGCGTTGCCGTATATCTTACAGTAGTCTGCATGTTATGTGCCTCCTTGATTCAAGTTACACCTATTCTATCATCAATTTTATCATCAATAAAGGCATCACAAACTATTGGTGGTCAAATGTTCTAGATTCCGTAGCGTTTTGTATTGTAGTTTTTCCCATCAGCGGCAGTTATCCGAAAATCTTGGATAACTGAATCCTCTTGCAGTCTCCATCATCAAATGATAATTTACCGTCTCAACTTGCCGCTGTTGTTGTAAAATATGCAACAACTGAAATGTGTGTTACTCTTTTCGAACTGTTGTAAATTCTGCAACAGTTCACTCAAACTCATTCGGCCTTACTCTGTTCCTCCAATTCAAGCAAGAACTTATCATAATCAGACATGAACAGCCTATCCTGCACAATCCGATATTTCTCAAATTCGGTTTCTGCATGAAGCTTTGCCTGCTCGGCACTGATTTTACCTGCATCCGTAAGGATTTCATTTCCATTAAATTCCAAAAAACCGTCCAGACGCTTCGCCCAATCCTCCATACTC
>CAZBYL010000086.1:0-5530 GCA_964496275.1 uncultured Synergistaceae bacterium
AAAATCGGCGTCATCAAAGTTGTCCGCGAAATCACAGGCCTCGGACTCAAAGAAGCTAAGGAACTCGTAGACGGCGCACCCAAGACAGTCAAAGAAGGCGTGTCAAAGGACGAAGCCGAAGATATGAAGAAGAAGATCGAAGAAGCCGGCGGAGCAGTCGAACTTAAGTAATTAACTCCATTTAGCATATTTGATATATCAAGGGGAAAGCCTTAGGCTTTCCCCTTTTCTATATTTCCTGCTGAATTTGTAATCATCCGGAAACACACGTAATCGCCTGATGTCCGTGACGTTTCGGCGGCGCGTGTTCGGGCCGTTTAGAAGAGAATCACTTTTGGCGTAAAATAGGCATATTGCGTAGTCAAAATTAAATATTTACGATATTATATTGTGCGAGTGTAGCTGCATGATAAAGAGAATAGGTTTAGGTTCAATTCGTTTATAAAACCCCGGAAATTGATTGTATAAGTGTTTTTTTGAAGCATAAAACGTGCTCCCTTTTTTAGGCGTAATGGCTTAGAAAGTTGCCTTAGAAATAAATTTAACATGGTAAAATGTATGCGAAATGAAGTTTATTTTTTTGAGACAGAAGGGGTAGGGAGTAGAATGGAGAACATCTTTATAAAGAACAAAAAACACAACGAATTTTCATGGGCATCACTGGGCAATGTTAAAGAGGGGCGAGCCACACTCGGAGAAGAGATGCCTGTTATAGTATACAGAATGCTGCAATACACTCTGAACAGTATTTTGGTCTCGGAATACGGTCAGAAATTCAGCGACGATGTATTCCGCAAATCGGGAGAACTGGCGGGACGTGAATTTGCAAAGAATGTACTGAATCTCAAACTTGACATGGATGCTTTTATCGCACAGTTGCAGCAGACGCTTCTCAATCTCAAAATAGGCATACTGAGGATGGAAGATTTTGACCAAGATACGGGAAGTTTTACTCTTACGGTGGGTGAAGACCTTGACTGCAGCGGACTGCCGATTACGGACGAAGTTATCTGCGTCTATGACGAGGGTTTTGTGGCCGGAATAATGGAAGAGTATTCCGGTAAAAAATATCACGTTCGTGAAGTGGACTGCTGGGCAAGCGGAGATAGGGTGTGCAGATTTAAAGGGAGCGTGGAATAAGGAAAGAATTGTTCGAGTATCTGCGTCAAATTCTCTATGAACCTGAAAACGCCGTCTTGGATATGGAGAGCGTTCCGGAAGAAGAAAAAGAGTTGGCTCAGGGACTGGAGTATTTAGCTTCCTGTATGAAGGAGCAGCGCATATTCGTAAAAGGACTCTCTAAGGGAGACTTGGATGCGCCGCTGCCCGCTTCTGACAACCCCATAACAGGTGAGCTGCGCGCCCTGCACGGCTCTCTGACTCATCTGATATGGCAGGCCAAACAGGTTGCGAAGGGCGACTACGGGCAGAAGCTTGACTTTATGGGGGAGCTTTCCGAAGTTTTTAACGCGACCACCGAGAAACTTGCCGACCGTGAAGCTCGTCTTGTCCATGAAGCCGAAGTAATAAGCCAGCAAAACCACGCCCTGATGCAGGGACAGACCCTCCTTATCACTCTTACTGAGCAGATGACGGACTGGTTTGTTGTTGCGGGAAAACGAGCCAGAAAGATAAAATATACAAACCATGCCTGCCAGCAGTTCCTTGATGTCGCTCCCGGAACTGAGCCATGTCTGCTTGAAATGCTGCACGGCTGCCCGCCTCTGACGGGTAATGAAACGATTCATTGGGAGACGGCTCTGTCAGGCCGTGACACCGGTACGCACGAGATCATCTTTGAAGTCACGTCTCAGCAGATACAGTGGGACGGAGCGAGCGCCATCTTCCACATGCTGCGCGATGTAACTCACATGCGCGAAGTGGAGTCGTTTGTGTACAAGGATCCTCTTACCCACCTCTATAACAGACGTTACGGTATGGAGGCGATATCAAATCTCATGGACGGCGGCAAACAGTTTGAAATAGCTTTTATAGACATCGACAGGCTTAAGTTTGTCAACGACACACTTGGGCACGAGGACGGAAATATCTACATACAGGACACTTCCGCAGCCATATCGCGTGTGCGTGAGCCTAAGCTTGTCTGCCGTATAGGCGGAGATGAGTTCCTCGTAATATCGGAGGGTACGGACGACCTTGCCGCGCAGCTTGAAAAAATCCGCTCTGTCTTTGTAAAAGAATCCTGCGCATACAACCGCTCCTTCAGTTACGGAGTCGTGAACAGCGTCCCCTACACCGGCGATATCTTGGATATGATAAGAGATGCCGACATCCGTATGTACCAATACAAGATACGTCATAAGAAGCAAAGAGGAACAAGGCTAAACGTAAAAAAAATAATAAATTTAATGCACTAGTTTAATGATAAAAACCCCGGTTCTCCGGGGCTTTTTTTGTATTACGGCAGAGCCGTGCAGCTTTAAAAATTGAGCGAGGCAGTAAAGGGGGCTGAGGTTCCAAAGAGACGCCGCATACTCAAGTTATAACGCAAGATAAGCGGGAAATGGTTTTAAGTGACTCCGAATTTTCCTCTATGCTTAGAATTTTAACATCCGGCCAGTAGTGCCCCAAAAGAAAGCCCCCTGGGGTTTGGAAAAGATACTTTGATAAAATTATCGGGAGAATTATTTTTATTTACACAACTGACATATTGAGTTTCTCTCTTTGTTGCACTTTGTGTATTTCCAAACGCAACGAAATGTTCGTTATAATTTTCCATTATATTATTTTCTTTAAAATAATTTTTAATAATTTCTTTGCAGTATTTTATAAATACTCTGCCACCTTTAAGTTGGTCTTTTATTTTATGAGTGTTACCTATTCCCTGTTTTAGCTCTACATAAAGGATATTAAGCTTATTGGATTTAGTAAAGAAAATTATAAAATCACATCTGGAACACTCTCCGTTGCCCCCTGCAAAGATATTGTCATTGCGAAAACAAGAATCTAATTTTATCGCGTAGACATCTTTGGGGATATTTTTAAGCGTAACAGAAGAATCTTTAGCTCCGCTTTCAGTTAACCTCAAGATTGGTTTGCCCGAAACATAGTCAGGTTTTATTTCAGAGTCTCTATGAAATAACGCCTGTATCGCTTCCATATCAGACATCACTCATCTTCACCCCATATAATATCATCCTGAATCTGATTCATTTTATTTATTGTCTCATCAAAACTCTCGACCTTTATTCCATATATAGGATCAATTTTTGCTTCAGTCAGAGTACAGCAAGTAACCTTTCTGTGAGCGCCATCGCACTTCATCTGAGATTCTCCGGCAACATAGACACGTACTCTCTCAGAGTTTATCAACTCTTCTTTTTTATACCCTTCTCGTTCCATTATATTGCAGATGTAATCCTTATCTTGATTCATCATTATCAAAGTATTTAGTTCTCTTATTATGTAGTCGCTGTGTGTGGTAATAAAAACTCTTATACCTATGTTAAGCAGCCTGGCAAACAATCGGGCAATACGACGCTGATTTTCAGGATGCAAATTAAGCTCCGGTTCATCAATCATTATAAAATCTGCGGGTGCAGCTTCATGTCGGAGATAGAAACCGATATCAAGCAGAGAGCGAACGGCACTTGAACTTGTATCAAGAGATAGTCTAACTCTTTTACCCTTTGGAACATAGTATAATTCGTCGTTACTTTTGCTAATGTGGTAATCTCCGCCGATTATGTCTTGAAAATCTTCGATGATTTCAGGATATTGTTCGGATATGAAACTCTTATCTTTTGCGAAATTCTCCAGCTGTCTTGTAAAATTAACGTTATCCTCAACTGGCAGAGGGTATTCAGGACGAACTTTTGACAGCAAATCCAGTGGGTTTACCTCTTTATTCTTAGAACTCAACTCATCCAAAAGCCTGTTCCTTGCAAAGTTAAGTTCGCGCCTGAAAATTGCAGCTCCGGTGCGTTCCGCGCTTGCAATAAACGGCATTGCAAAACTTTTCTCAAAAAGTACTTCCTTGATGACACTGCTGATATAATTCACCAAAATATGTTTGGGTATGTTTAGTTTTTTACCCTTAGCAAATGACGAGATTATAAGAATAGAACTATTTTGTTCTTTATTAGCAGATAATATACTTCCCTTAGCCGTACTAAGTGCACTACTATATGATTTCGTGTACACATCTGGAACAATACCCTTTAGATCAATATCGAAAGTTGAGCTTTTGAAATAGTCACTGTTTGATGAAAAAACATTGGCAATTCTATCGCTATATTCATTACAGGCATCTGTAACCAATTGCTGTGCCGAATCAGCATAGAGCTGGATATCAATTTTGACTACACCGTCTGTAAGTAGTGTCTCAACTATTCTGTCATCAATATCTTTTATGATAAAGTATTGATTCCAAAATGAATGAAACCCATAAAGTGTATATGTCGCGTAGGTTTTGCCGGTATTGTTTTGACCGCAAATTATCGTCATATCTCCTGGCTCAAATTCGGCCTGCCTCATAACACCCACGTTTTTTAACTTGATAAGCATTCCACCAACTCCAACCGCATAGGTTTGATGTTCAAATATTATTCTCTGATATTATATCACCTTCGCACTATCAAGCTAATTGCATCCAAAACCGCTGCCTTTGGTGAGGCATTTCTCTGTCTAAAAATCACTGTCATTACAGCATTCATATCACGGTGGTTAGGAAAACACATGCACATTGCATAATATAACTACCGGAATTGCGAAGGGAATTCCTTGTCACAGCAACGTGCATTATAGGTGCGATATTTGACACATTTGCCGCAGTTATAGATTTACTACGCAATGATTCCAAATTTATGACGGCGGATGCTTTTCCGACGACGGATGAGGGTGCTTTTGACTTTTGGGGTTTGCCCCTAACTTCCGATAAAACTACAAAACCAAGGTCAAGAGCACCCCTCATCCGTCTGCGGGAGAGCCGTCCGCAGCCACCTTCCCCACAAAGGGGGGAAGGCTTTAAGAGCACCGGCCTGTAAAAATTGGACACCATGGAGACTATTCTTGTTCTTGAATGTTTCGCAGACTGGGCAAATTCAAAAAAACCACAGTCAAAAAACGAACTTACAGTATGCAAGGTATTCTTAAAGCCTTCCCTAGGGAAGGCCAGAGAGCCGAAACAATGCTTTACGTTTTGTGCGAATCGGCCGGTTGTTACATTTGGAAGTTGCTCTTAAAGCCTTCTCCCCGTTGTGGAGAAGGTGGCAGAGCATGCTTTTGCTCTGACGGATGAGGGGTGCTTTTAGGTTTTGGCTCTAACTTCCGGTAAAAATGCAAAACCAAGGTCAAGAACACCCTAATGCTGTCTGAACCGATACCCGAACATTAATATCTATAGCCAATACTTAGCTATTTATACAATATAAGTCAATTTTAAATAATATGTTAGAAGAATTAGAAGAAAACATAAGAATCGTTGAGCTATGGGGGAAATGGGCAAATGATGGCAAACTGCGGCAATATTTTATCCCCTTGCATATGTGATAACTATATGTTATCCTTA
>CAZBYL010000087.1:0-5522 GCA_964496275.1 uncultured Synergistaceae bacterium
GATACGATGCACTTCATCGGGAATTTTCCGTCGGCGTTGGTATTTGTTTTTCTGTGATTAAATTTTAAAAAATCAAGAGGCCTATTTCTTTATGGCCTCTTGATTAATCATATTTTTATACTTTTCGATGTATGCATCTCCATACCCCGAAGCACCTGTGTGAGGCGCGATATTTATGGCTGTAGCAGGAATTTTTCTAAGAGTTTAGACTAACGCATCCCAATGCGGGAATTATCTGTACGTGTGTATTGTATCATGATAATCTCGAATGTGTATAGTAGTTTAACCGTGATATTTTCTACGCAGCACATCTAAAATTATAAATATAGTATTTTAACTGCACCTATTTTTGAACTATACATATATATTATTGCTCTTATATCTGCTATATAACTATATATATTTAATTTTTTCGGTGTTCCGCGTCTCCACCAAACACCCTAACGGCACAGACCGTTTCAAAATAGAAAAGCCCGCCATCACTTGATATGGCGGGCTTTTTGCTGTATTATGACTTTCAGCGATAAACGGCGATAATTTCCAATTACATAATTAGACAGTATGCTACCGCCGTATACCGGAGAAAAATACAGATGTTGACTGAAAAAAACAATACGTCACGACAGATTTGTTAAGTAAGTTTTAAGATTATGCCGATAACTGTGTTTTTCAGCGGCGACTATTTGTTTTGCCGAAAGCCTTCTCAACGCTCTCCGAAAAAAATTCCACCGGTTCCCAAAATCAACCTCCTGAGCAGACGGGACAGTGTATTCCAAAACAAGCCGTGTGCCGGAACCAAGAGAGGGCAGATCCTCAAAAGGATACATCGCAGCCAGAACAGCCTCGTCCATGACATACAGACCGGACGAAAGCAGTGCAGCAGGCGCATTATCAGCCTCCAGTTAGACATTAGAATACGAAATATCAGACAGCACAAACATATAAGGTCAGACACGATTAACTCCGTTGCCGACATAGACATGCTTGTTATTTATGCTTGCTACAGTCATATTCCCGCCTCCTTTCGAAGGAAATAAAAAAGAGCACCCTGGAAAATCCCGAATGCTCCTTTTACATTTTAAAACCACAGTGCTACATCAGCTGTTCGTAGTCTCTTCCGCAATAGAAAAATCTAAGAACATAAACAATACCCCGCTCTTCGTCAACCTTGTAGACCATAATATAATTTCTAATGACCGTCCTACGATAGCCCAATTCGCATAAGCGTTTATCCGCACATCGTTCATACATAAAAGGAGTAACTTCAAGCTGGTCATAGCAAGATGCGACATCATCAAGAAAAACGGCGGCGGCAAAAGGGGCGGAAAGAGTATCCGTAATATAAAACACAATGCCATTTAAATCCTCAGCCGCCGAATCAGTGACGTCAACCCTATAAGCCATACTTACTCTTTAACTCTTTCAGAACACCCTTTGCATCAGCCACGCGCCCCTCAGAAACATCAGCCTCCGCAGCATCAAGCTTAGAATAAACATCAGTAAAAGGACAAACGTCCGAAATCACAAATGGAATTCTGCGCTCACGAATCACAGCTTTAGCAAAAAGATTCACCGCAACAGAAGTATTCATACCCACCCCTGCGCAAAAAGCGTCAAATTCCTTCTTTGTATCACTATCCATACGCACGCTTAAAGTAGACTGACTCATGTCATACACCTCCCATACAATGTATGACAATTATAACACAACGACAAAAGAGCGCCCGGGAAAATCCCGAATGCTCCGTAATTGAAAGCGTCAAATCTCCCTAGCTTTGTACTCGAACATAAAAATTCCCCACGCTCAGATTATAGGAGGAATTTATACTATCTTCAGGATTGTGAACAGGTACGGAAGATTTAACGCTTACCGTGCAGAAAACACTTTTTTATATTAAATTTGAGTCCCCTGTGAGTCCCATAAAAAACCGCCCCTCAAAGAGGGGCGGTTTTTTCAGTCATATGGCGCGCCGGACAAGATTTGAACTCGTAACCTTCGGATCCGTAGCCGAAAATCATGCCTTTTACAGCTATGTTTAAGCAATACTTAAAAGCTATTTTTATGTTGCTATGACTGTATAGCTATGTCAATTTTATTTTTTGAGTATGCTATAATATAGCCAGAATAATACATCTCTTGAGTAGCCCGTGAGTAGGGAGGTACGATAAGAATGGCAAACGTCAATCTGACTATTAACTTTGTTGAAAAAGCAAAGCCTAATGGCAAAGAGCAACATATCCGAGATAAAATCATTAACGAGCTTGTGCTACGCATCGGCCCGACTGGAACCAAAGGATATTACTTAGATGTTAAACTCCCGCAAGGCAAGCGCACGATGAAAAAAATCGGCGACGCTGTTGTGCTTACCCCGCAAATGGCGCGCGAAAAAGCCAAAGAGATGCTACTGCAAATACAAGCAGGAGAATCCTTCAAGCCCAAACTCACACTCAAAATGCTTATCGACAAATATTATACCGCATATTGCCACGAGAATTTCAGGACGGCAAAAGAGATGCTCAGTGAAATCATAAAACACTTTGACTGGCTGATGAATCGTCCAATTGAAAGCATAACGACGATAGAAATACAGCAATGGAGAAGCACCCGCATTAAGGATGTCACGCAGGCAACGGCTAACCGTAATGTCGATGCTCTAAAAGGCGCAATCAGCTATGCACATAAACATAAACTCATTGATACTAACCCACTGCGGGGTTTTGCCAAGTTGCCGGAGGAGGACAGTGAGGAAATGGTGCGTTACCTCTCCGATGACGAACGTGCCCGGCTCATGGTTGCGCTCGATGAGCGGGAAGCCGAGATGAGGGCTAAGCGCGCCCGCACTAGGGCACACGCCAAGGGTGAACACCTGCCTGACACGAGCGAGACCGTCTTTGCTGATTACCTCAAGCCGCTGATCCTGACGGCGCTCGGCACAGGCTTTCGTAAAAGAGCACTATTTGGTCTCCGTTGGAGTGATATCGATTTTGAGCATGATAAAATCATGCTTCGCGGCAGCAACGCAAAAAATAAAAAAACAACCATTTTACCGATGAGCGCCAAGGTTAAATCGGTGTTGGCAGCGTGGCAACAACAGAGCGACAGCGATGTTGTTTTTCCGTCACCGAAAAGCAACGGAGAGATGGATAATGTTGATGTCATCTTTGAAGGTGTAATGGAAAGTGCAAAAATTGAAAATTTTCGCTTCCACGACATGCGCCACGACTTCGCGAGCCAACTCGTAATGAAGGGCGTCTCTTTATACGTTGTGAAGGAGCTGATGACGCATGCCTCCATCAAGACAACGGAACGGTATGCCCATCTCGCACCTGACGTGAGACAGAAAGCAGTTGATTTAATATAGATTTTAGTCATAAAAAAATAGGGCGGAGCCGAAGCCCCGCCCTGTGTGTTCATCTTGTTGCAACTGCACCAACTACCCCGCCGACAACCAAACCCAGCAGGATTTTCCCTATACTTTTTTGTTTTTCCGCAACAAATTTCTTTTGCAGCGTATCGTTCATCTTTGCGAGGATACTGTTCTGCTCGCGCAGTAGGCGCCTCTCTTCCTCTGAAGCCGCCGTATAGCGATTGAGTTCAGAGATTATTTCAGCCGTGCTTTTGCGCTCCGAAGCTAACGAGCTGCGTACTGCCTCCACCTCTGCGATCAGCGCGGCGTTATCGGCGATGATCTCCCTTGCATCATTATTACTTATCTGCTGCCCTGTCTCTGTTCTCGTTGCGATTGCGTGCGCCGGATATGAGGGCATTAAGACTGTCAGTAATGCGATCATCAGGGATAGCGCGAGCCTCTTTATAAGCATTAAGAGTCACCACCTTTATTTTTTGGTCGTTCGCTGTTTGTATTGCGAATAGGGCGGCTGATTTTTCCGAAAGAGCCGTGCGCGCAGCTTCCGCTTTTGACTCCGCGACTTTTAGCTTTTCCGTGACGATTGTATAATCGTTTTGCAATGCGGAGAGTTGTGCCGAACGATGCACATCGAGCGCCCAGAGCGCAAGCAAGCCCGCCACCAACACTATCAGACAGCTTCTGTTTTCCTTTACCCAGTCAGCCGCTTTCGTCAGCAGTGTTTTCATCTTCTGTATTTTCACCATCTGGAACATTCCCCCTTTCATGTGGTATCACCTCATTGTTCGGCGGCATGAGTCGGCGCTTGAATGTATAGGCCGCCCACACACCGCCGCAGAGCCCGCAGAGGGCCTCGAAACCGCTGAATGGTCTGCCACCGAACTGTGCGCCAATCCACGAAACCGCAACCGCCGTAGTGAGCACTCCCGCGGCAACCCGCGGAAGGCTCATAGCGCGAAATTCGAGGTCATCGTAGAAAATGAGCGCGAAGTCCTTGAAGGGCTTGATAATCAGCGCGAGCAAGTATCTCATTTTGAGCCGCCCACAACGCTGTCTATGCGGTCGATCCTTTTGTGCGCCTGTTTCGCGGATTGCTCCACAACGGCAATACGTTCCCTGTCATCGTCTATTTTTGTATCGAGAATAGACAAGCGACTATCGAGGCGGTCAATTGAGGCCTGCAATCCCAAAAGAGCGGCACGAAGCGGCGATATGATGATAAAGTTGACTGCCAACGCCGCGAATGAAATCATGCCTATGTAAACCGATATATTTTCCAGTGTAATTGTCATTTTATCCTCCTCCTCAGAACGCGAATATCTTTCCGCCACGCTTAGCCTTCTTGCTTGCGTCTACGTCGATGTGCACGCCGGTATTTGTTTTTCCGCGGATAAGGTAACAATATTGGAGAGCCGGAAGCTGTCCGGCCAGATAAAGCTGCTTTATTACCTCTCCGAGCTGCTTATTAATCATTCCGACGGCGTAGATGTCGGCGGCAAGTCCGATGATGTGAGCCGAGTTCGGCACGCTTCCGGAGAGCTTCGCGTTATGCTTTGCGCACCTCGTGCCGCATTCGATTTTAAGGGGACGATCTATGGCGTCTCGTATGCGCTGGCAATACTCCACTACCAGCGGACTGATATTGTTTTTTTTACAACATTTACAGGCAAACTCCGCACGGCTGAAATTTTTTGTCATGTCGCCCATCTTAAACCTCCTTAAGCCACTGTTCATACCTCAAATACAGAGCATAAACATTCCGTGCGTAACTACTGTTGCTGCCCCCGCCGTTATATCGCCCAGCCGCATCGCGTATCACGGCAGGCGTTATATCTCTACTGCCTATCTTCGTGGCAAGATGCGCCGCCCCGTAGCGGATGTTTTTGTCCGGGTCGAGCAGGGCGCTTATAACACAGCCGCCCTTGTCCGCCGCCGACAGATATCCCCAAGCAGTTGGCACCATAAGTTGCATGAGCCCATAGCTCGTAGCTATTTTGTCTGTGGTCAGCCCTGTAGTTGCTGATATCTCCTTACAACGTGCGAGATGGTCTCGCTCATATCCCGGCTCGTACTTGCTTACTCCGGGCTGTCCGCCCGACTCCTGTTGGATAACGGCCAAAATAAGAGCCGCCGGACATTTCGTCCTGCCGCTCC
>CAZBYL010000088.1:0-5102 GCA_964496275.1 uncultured Synergistaceae bacterium
GGTAGGTAGATAGTTTGGTTATTTATGATGTCTACTTTAGGGGGTGCACTACACCCCAGTGCGGGCTGCAGCGGCTTTGGGTCTAAGGTCCCGAAGATTCAAAAGCAACGCCACTTTACCCCACACTGAAAATCTGATGAACAAACTAAGCGATTCACACAAATCAGAAAACCGCTGATTTGGTTCTCTGCTTATGCGGGGAGACGATAAGGGCGAAAATTTGATGAACAAACTAAGCGATTCGCACAAATCACAAGAACGGTGATTTGGCTCTCTGGCCGCCCACAAAGGGGGAAGGCTTTAAAAGTGTTGCTCTGCATGCTGTAAGTTTGCCTTTGACTATGTTTTTTAATCAGTTCAGTTTACAAAACATTTGAGAACAACAATAGCCCTTCACATGTCCAATTTATACAGGCCGGTGCTCTTTTATGATATATCATAATTTTTCCCGCTTTATAAAGACAGAAAATTCGAAAAGCGGAATCTTCACCAAAGCACTTGACATTCCGCCAAAATGTAGGACAATAGCTTGCAATGTTTATTCTTTTTTTAGGAGTGGTGATATGGCGGTTATATCCTTGCCCGGCTTTTCGGAGTTTGGGCGTTCGGTTTGCGGGAGATGCGGTTTTGCAGAGACGACAGAGAGTTTTCTCGTCTGTTGTTGTCTTTGTATGAACTGTATGTCGCCCCTGCGGACTGTACGGATATAAAGGCCTGTTTAATCTGTTTCTGACTTTTCATACTGCGCGGCGGTTTCGCGCTTATAAGACTTCAAGGCTGATCCTACAATTCACAGAGGGCGAAAACTGACGCAGAACGTTTGCGCGTTCTCGTGCCGTACCTTCGTTTTATACCCAAAATCAAATATTATGCAAAAAGCGCTCTTTCACGCGCTTGGATGTTCATATACCCTGAGGAGGATTTATTATGATAGACCTTACAATTCATGAGGACAAACTTAAAAATACAATTGAACTTGCAAAAAGACGCGGCGTTCTTATTCCGACTTTCAAGCAGATGAAAGACCCTGCAAAGTACACTCCCGATGCAATGAATGAGAAGCTGAAAACAACGGGGCTGTGGGATATCGACCCTGCAAACCTTTTCCGTATTACGTGGAAAAATGAGCCGAAAAACTACGGCGGGCTTTTCGGCGAAGTGAATGCCATCGAGTTTCCGAGTGAGTTCACGGGAGTTAAGGCAAGGATAATCGCACTTACGGGAAAGTGGTTTCCTACAGGAGCTCATAAGGTCGGAGCCAGTTTCGGCTGCCTTGTGCCGCGCCTTGTGACTGGTCAGTTTGACCCCTCGTCGCAAAAGGCGGTGTGGCCTTCCACAGGCAATTTCTGCCGCGGCGGCGCGTATAACGCGGCGCTCTTGGGCTGCGAGTCTGTCGCTATTATGCCAAAGGGTATGAGCAGAGAGCGTTTTGACTGGCTTAAGACGGTTGCGGGAGAGATTATTGCCACACCGGGGAAAGAGGGCAACATAAAGGAGATATATGACGCCGTTGCAAATATTAAAGCCACAAGGAGCGACGCCGTAGTGTTCAACCAGTTTGACGAGATGGGCAACCACCTTTGGCATTACACCGTGACGGGCAGCGCCATGGAGGAAGCCGTGCGTTCGGCTATGAAGCCGGGCGATAGGCTGGCGGGAGTGGCTACGATGTCGGGGTCTGCCGGTACTGCCGCCTGCGGGGATTATTTGAAGGAAGTTTTCCCCTATGCCAAGACAGCGGTCGGCGAAGCTTTGCAGGCGTCTACGCTTTATGATAACGGTTTCGGTACACACCGCATAGAGGGCGTGGGAGACAAGCATATACCGTGGGTGCATAACGTAAGAAACAGCGACATGGTTATAGCCGTTGACGATAATATCTGCATGGCTATGGTGCGTATGTGCAATGAACCGGAAGGTATCGCTTATCTGCGTTCCGTCGGAGTAGCGGAAGATTTTATCTCAAAGCTGCCGCTTATGGGTATTTCGGGCGCGGCAAACGTGGCTATGGCGATAAAGATGGCGAAGTATTATGAACTGACCGAAAAGGATATTATAGTCACTGTGCTGACGGATTCTATGGAGCTGTACGGCTCTCGCCTCGAAGAAATGAATGCAAAGCTGGGCGCGTATTCGTTTATGAGGGCGATGGCCGACCACGAACGCTATGTTCTCGGCATGGGGACGGAGGGTCTTAAAGAACTTCTGTACGGAGAGCGCAAGCGTATACACAATTTGAAGTACTACACATGGGTGGAGCGTCTTGGCAAGTCGCCACAGGAGCTGAACGCCCAGTGGTACGACAGGGATTATTGGAACGAGATACACAAATCCGCCGATATGATAGACGAGCTTATAGAGGATTTTAACAGAAGAACAGGATTGGCATAGAAATTCATTCTCCAAACAGATGAAGCGGGCGCGAAATGCGTCCGCTTTTTCATGTAAACTCGCATAATAAGCCTAAAGGCTTTTGACTTTTGCATTTACCATTATTACCCTAGTGGCAACCACGCATTTTAACTGGAGGAATCATATTGAATACTCTGCATCTCAAATATGCAGTTGAAGTTGAGCGTACAGGCTCCATTTCCAAGGCAGCCGAGAACCTTTATATGAACCAGCCGCATCTGAGCAAGACTATACGCGAGCTTGAGGACTCTTTGGGCATCGTCATTTTTAAGCGCACTACAAAGGGAGTCATTCCCACAAAGAAGGGAATGGAGTTTCTCGTCTATGCAAAAAAAATCCTGGCACAGCTCAAGGAGATGGAGTCGATATACAAACCTGATACGGAAAAGACTCAGAAATTTGATATAGCCGTTCCTCGGGCAAGTTATATTTCCTATGCCTTTACCGAGTTCGTGCGAACCCTGGACAGAGAGAGCGCGCTGAATATAAACTACCTTGAGACAAATTCATTGAGCACGGTAAAGAAGGTTGCCGACGGAGACAGCAATCTCGGAATCGCAAGGTATCAGGAGATGCACGAATATTACTTTATGAATCTGCTGCGGGAAAAGCGGCTGAAATTCCAGCCCGTTCTGGACTTCGTGTATGTCGCATTGATGTCTCGGGAGCACCCTCTTGCAAGTAAGGAGGACGTGGATTATCCGGATTTTGCCAAGTTTACAAAAATAACACACGGCGATATCTCTATTCCGTCACTTTCGCAGCAATCCGAATTCACGGACGGAGACAAGAAACGCAAAGAGATAGCCGTGTATGAGCGCGGCAGCCAGTTTGAACTTTTAAGCAGAATAAAGGATACGTACATGTGGGTCTCTCCCATGCCTGACGAGGTACTGCAAACATTTTCGCTTGTACAAAGAAAGTGCCCTGCTGCGGAAAACAGGCACAAAGACATTCTGATATACAGAACCGGCTACCATTTTTCGCACGAAGATGAGTCTTTCATCAAAAAACTGCATGAGGTTGTCAATAATCTATAAAAGTGGTGGACTAATTCCGTAAATAATAATATTATATAGTAAGAATTTTTACAATATCAGGAGGTTGTGTATAAGATGATTGAGAAGCTCGAAAACGTAACCGCGGTTGCAAAGGCGAATATTTACTTTGACGGCAAGGTTGTCAGTCACACAGTCTTCATGCCGGACGGCGACCGCAAGACTCTGGGCATCTTCCTCCCGGGAGATTATGAGTTCGGCACCGGCGATGCGGAAATCATGGACATCACCGACGGAATCTGCCAGGTGCGTCTCCCCGAGACAAGCGAGTACGTGGAGGTCAAGGCGGGCGAAAAATTCAACGTACCGGCAAACAGCAAGTACGGCTTCCGCTGCTACATTCCAGTCCAGTACGTATGCAGCTACATTCCTTCAAAATAACACAACGGACAAAGGAGTGTCTGAACGGGCGCTTCGCTTAAGCCTTTTAGTTCCTTGAAAAAACCGGCATAGTCGTGAATATCGGCTGTGCCGGTTTCTTGTCGGCTTGCCAAAACGATGCGGTTATCAAGACTTCTTTAATGGCACACAACAGCACCGGACAATCAGACATCGTCATGTACACGACAGAAGACGAACTTAGCCGGTCTTCAGTTGTTGCAAATTTTGCAACAACTGCCATGGACAGCAAAACCTATCAAGTCGCTTATTACAATCTCGCATAAGCATAACCCTTGACATATATTTTCTTAGGTGATAAACTCCTCTCTCGGTTAGCCACTGCTAACTATTACTTTTATGAGGAGTGAATTGCTTATGCCTTTGACATTTTTGACTCCGGGAAGAGACGGACAGATTACAGGAATACGCGGGCAGGACGAGACAAGGCGATTCCTTGAAAGCCTCGGGTTTACTGCGGGAAGCATCGTCACAATGGTTTCAGCTATGGGCGATAATGTAATCATAGGGATACGCGGAACGAGGGTGGCAATCAGCCGCGGCATGGCGGCAAGAATAGAGATTTAGTGTCTGTATTTTTATAAAACGGAGGGATTTTTTTGAAAACGCTGAGAGATGTGCCTGTCGGCACAAGCGTTGCTGTTGTCGGTTTGAAAAGCAGCGGAGCGCTGAGACGCAGGATTATGGATATGGGCATCACAAAGGGCACTACGGTTACGGTGCGCAAGGTTGCGCCTCTCGGAGACCCCGTGGAGATTACCGTGCGCGGTTATGAACTTTCTCTGCGCAAGGCGGATGCGGAAATGATAGAGGTTGAATAGCGGCGCAACATCTGTTTGAGCTTATATAATTTGGAAAACGGTGAGTCTTTGCGGCTCATTTTTTTAAGACTGTACGGTTAGCAACCGCTAACTAATGGAGGCGGCGAGATGAGTATAAGAATTGCACTGATTGGAAATCCGAACTGCGGTAAGACGACGATGTACAACGCTCTGACAGGAAGCACGCAGTATGTCGGGAACTGGCCCGGAGTTACTGTGGAGAAAAAGGAAGGGGTAATTAAGGGGACAAACGGAAATATTCTCGTTGACCTGCCCGGCATATATTCGCTGTCGCCCTATACGCTTGAGGAGCGTATAACACGGGATTATCTCACCGACGACAGTCCGGATGTAATAATAAATAGTCTCCGCTGAAAAACTAAAAATATCCAGTGAGAGCCTGCATAAATCC
>CAZBYL010000089.1:0-4966 GCA_964496275.1 uncultured Synergistaceae bacterium
CGGGCTACGACGGAAGCTACTTCATAACGTGTTGCGGGCTGTGCACCCTTGAATGCGCAGCCCGTTGCGTTATTGGAATATTAATTTGCATGAAAATATAAGAATGTAACAAATGTGTAATATTTAAACATTACCTTTCGAGTAATCGGACTGCATCGTCAAGAGAATTTGGTGACAAATGAGCGTATCTCTGAGTCATGTCTATCGAAGCATGACACATTAGTTTTTGTATAACATGCAAAGGCACACCCTTCATAGCCAACTGACTCGCAAAATCGTGACGCAAACAGTGCCACGTGAAGTTTTCGATTTCTGCCGCTTTCAACACACGCCCAAATGCTCTCCTTGTGTCCCTAAGCTTGCTCCCGTTTCCCGGGAAAATAAAGCCGCTCTCTCTGCCTGTATAATTTTTCCACTCTGACAAACTGTTAAAGGCAATGTCATTAAGCGGAAGCGCCGCGCTTTTTCCGCCCTTCATAATCGCGGCACGCAAAAACATAGTATGTGATTCAAAATTGATATCCTCCCACAAAAGCGACATCAAAGTTCCCTTACGAATACCGGTGTTCAGGCTCAAGACTATTGCGGTTTTAAGATAATCGCGCCCGGACTCACTTTCCCTATCCTCCAAAGCCGACATGAGGCGTTCTCTCTCGTTTGGCGCAAGATATCGTATTATCACCTTAGAATCCATTTGAGGCATCCTTGCCGCTTTAAACGGAACCGACTCAATAAGCCCCTTCTTTACAGCCCAATTCATGAGTGATTTCAGCGCGGCTATACGCCTGTTGATGGTTGCGCCCTTTAGTCTGCCGTAATTGTCCATCTGCCACTGCTCAACAATCCTTGTCGTGATTTCATTGCAGGGCAGACTTAAAAAATTATCAAAAAGCATCAATATACGCATCGTCACCAGGCCGCTCTTCCTTTGGGACAACACCCACGGCTCATACAAATTGATTGCATCTTTCAGCGTCACATTATTCTGCAATGACTCCTGCTGCGGTTTTGCCGCCGGATCTGACTTTTCCAAATGAAGCCGCGCCAGAAACTCCCTTGCCGCGCACCGTGCCTGAGCGAGCGTAACATCAAACGGCGCAACTTTCCTATTGCGAAGCCTGCGTTCAGGTGAAGGTGTTCTGTAACTTAGATACCATGTTTTTCTTCCGCTAGGCTCCACACGCAGAAAAAGCCCTCGAATCTGTGTATCCCTCACGTCATAACGTTTCTCTTCTGCCTGAAACTTGTTACAAACAGCTTGAGTCATGTGTACAACAACCATAACGACACCTTCTTTATCAAAATTTGTGCATAATCTTAAAATAAAGTCAGCGGCACAGAATCGTATTGTTAGTAGAACATCTCTGATATAATTGCGTTGGGTCAAATCCTCAAATAGAACTTGGAGGAATTTCTTGTGAAATTAGAATCCATAAAAATATCTAACTTTAAAATATTCAAAAATACAGAGATGAAAGACATACCAGATTTATGTGTCGTAGTGGGTGCAAATGGTGCAGGTAAAAGCACACTGTTTGACGTTTTCCGATTCCTCAAAGACGCTCTCACATACAATATAGACCGCGCTTTGCAAGCAAGAGGCGGTTTTAAAGAAGTCATATCACGAGGAAGCCTTCCAACTGACCAGATTGAGCTGGAAATACAATACAGGATGAAAATCACAGACTACGAACGTCTTGTCACCTATCGTTTGGAGATAGGAACAGATGATAACGGAAAACCGGTGGTAAAGAGAGAAATCCTGCGCTACAAACGGGGTTCTCACGGTTCGCCGTATCACTTCCTTGATTTTTCGGAAGGCAAAGGATATGCAATTACAAACGAGGAAGATTTCAAAAAAGCGGATACGGAACTGACAAGAGAAAATCAGTCTCTCGAATCTCCTCAAACTCTCGCAATAAAAGGACTGGGGCAATTTAAAAAATTTAAAGCTGCAAATGCTTTCAGACAGATTATTGAAAACTGGCAAATATCAGACTTCCACATAGATTCAGCACACGGCAGCAAAGACGCGTTGGGCGATGCGGAACACCTGTCCGCAACGGGAGATAATTTGCAGCTTGTCGCGCAAAAACTATACAATAACTATCCGGAAATTTTTGCAAAAATACTACAAAAAATGCAGCAAAGAATCCCGGGAATCGGGGCAATATCAACGGAAGAAACAGCGGACGGAAGGGTGCTGTTAAAATTTAAAGACGGCAGTTTTCAAGATCCGTTTGTTGACAAGTACGTGTCCGACGGAACAATCAAAATGTTTGCATACATGGTACTGCTGAATGACCCGACACCATACCAATTCTTGTGCATAGAAGAGCCGGAAAATCAGCTATACCCGAGACTGCTCTGGGAACTTGCGGAAGAATTCCGCGAGTATGCGCTAAGAGGACAGGGCGGACAAGTTTTTGTATCGACTCACTCTCCTGATTTTCTAAACGCAGTAAGGCAGGAAGAAGTCTTCTGGCTGGAAAAAGAAAACGGTTACACGACAATAAAAAGGGCATCACAGGATTCGCAAATTACAGCCTACATGCAAGACGGAGACCAAATGGGCTCACTCTGGCAGCAGGGACTCTTCGGAGGCGGGTGCGGCTGGCATGTCTGAGAATGAGTGGCTGCAACTATATGCTAATACAGTAATTCAAAATAAAAAGGCGGTGGCGTAATGCCGGCAAGTCCGATTTCGCGCGTAGTTCTTAACGGCTTTAAATCTATAAAAAACTGCGACATTGAACTGACAAACTTAAACGTGCTGATTGGAGCCAATGGAGCAGGAAAATCAAACTTCATAAGCTTCTTTCGCATGATAAAAAATATACTCGACAAAAACCTGCAATTATATATATCAAAGCAGGGCGGACCTGATGCGATACTGCACTTTGGACGCAAAGTCACTGAAAACATATCCGCAGAAATATACTTTGGGAACAATGGGTATAACTTCGCGCTCGAGCCAACACAAGACAACAAAATGGTATTCACACATGAAAATTTTTGGTGGAACCTCAAAGGTGACTGGAAAATAAACTCCGGACACTTTGAAAGTGAAGCTGAAACACAAAAAAACAAGACACAAATATACGAATACACTGTTCCAGCAATGAAAAGCTGGCGCATATACCACTTTCACGATACAGGTGAAAATGCTCCTGTCAAACAAATGCACAACATAAGTGATAACGAATACATAAAGACAGATGGGGGTAACCTTGCTGCGTTCCTGCACCTTATCAAGGAAAAACACCCTACGGAATACAACCGTATTGTCAAAACAATAAAACTGGCCGCCCCTTTTTTTGAAGATTTTGTATTACGCCCTAATCCATTTAACAACGAAAAAATAGAACTGGAATGGAAAGAAAAAGAGAGCTCCGTGCCATTTAAAGCGCACTACCTCTCTGATGGCACACTGCGCTTTATCTGCATAGTCACCGTTCTCATGCAGCCGGAAGAATTTATGCCGGAAACAATAATCATCGACGAACCTGAGCTTGGCCTGCACCCATACGCAATAAATCTCCTCGCGTCGATAATAAGATCCGTGTCTTCCGAAAGACAAATCATAATCTCAACGCAGTCAACAGACCTCCTGAACGGTTTCGAGCCGGAGGACATATTAGTTACAGACTTCAGCAACGGAGAAACGACCCTAAGACGTCTTGACGGTGAATCACTCAAGAACTGGCTTGAAGACTACACACTAGGCGAGCTATGGCACAAAAATTTGCTTGGCGGGAGACCGTAACATGAACAAAGTCATCAGAGTCAACATACTGTGCGAAGGTCAGACAGAAGAAACTTTCATCAAGGAAATACTGACTCCATACTTTACTGAAATAGGGATATATCTGACCGCTATAGTTCTAAGAACGGGTCCGGCATCAAAAGGCGGTATCTCATCATACTCGCAAGTAAAAACCCAGATACTCAAAAAATGTAAAGAAGACACAGCTTCGTACGTCACCACAATGATTGATATGTACGCTCTTCCCGACAGCTTCCCATGCGTTACGGGCGACTATCCTGATGCGTACCAACATGCGGATGCAATATGCAATGCTATGGAGAAAGATATCTCCATGCGAAACTTCATACCAAACATAATAGTCCATGAATTTGAAACAATACTCTTCAGTTCGCCGCAAGCATTTGATGAATGGTTTAACCACAAATGCTCTAAATATCTTAACGAAATTTTACAAGAACACAACGGAAACCCCGAACTGATAAACAATGGCAAGGCGACAGCCCCGTCAAAACGAATTCTTGATATCTGTCGGCAATACGACAAAATCCTTCATGGCACTGTCATCGCAATAGATATTGGACTGGCTGAAATTAGAAAAAAATGCAAAAGATTTGACCTGTGGCTTTGCGAATTGGAATCCTTGTCAAACAAATGAGTCTATAGACCTATATCATATTCAATCCCTTATTTGTATAATTCACGGCGAGGGAAAGAAATTTCCTGGGATTCTTGAAACTTGACAATCTGGACCCCAATCGCTTGGACTTCAGCGAAGACCCTTGACGGCAGGAAAGGAGGTGCACGACAACCCCCGCCAATAAAGGAGAGCTGAATGATAAGGTAGATGGAAAGCTAAGACGGAAGTCTGAGACCAAGAGCAAGGAAACTTTGGAGACTTGAGTAGGTCGTAAGACAACCCCTTATGCAGAACATCTGCGATATAAAAAATCTCACAAAAACAACCAAGGGGGTTGTACATAATATGAAAAAGTTCCTAGCAGTACTCGCAGTAGTAGCCCTTGTTGCATTCGCAGCACCGGCATTCGCAGCTAACCCGTTCATGGATGTACCCGCAGGTCACTGGGCATACGACGCAGTCGCACAGCTCGCAGCAAGCGGAGTAGTTTCCGGCTATCCTGATGGCGCATTCAAGGGTGCACAGCCCGCAACACGTTATGAAGTAGCTTCCGTCGTAGC
>CAZBYL010000090.1:0-4280 GCA_964496275.1 uncultured Synergistaceae bacterium
CGCTTTGCCTTTGCTTCCGCTTCATTTCCCGCACATGCCAACACAATCACTCCTACTGCGATTAAAAGCATCGCTAATTTTTTCATGATAATACCTCCATACGGTATAGGCTTGCCTTAGAGATTCTAACATCATTTCTGCCTGTTAGCCATATCGTAATATAACTATTAGTGCAGAGAACCATTTTTTATATTTTTCTAAAATAGAAACGGTTCTTGACTTTGTAGGCAATAATACGTATCATAAGCAACAGATAAATCCATTACAGGGCAGGATGGACGAAAGTCCGTTGCGCAAAGCTATAGGGCCTTCGCAGAAGCATGGCAGCCAGTTGCAATCAATATCTTACCTTTACTGTCCTGTGAAATACAAATACATTAGAGATGATTATTATGATGCAATCTGTCGGCGGGATATTCCGCAAGAAAAGTTGCCTGAACTTCGGCAGAAAATACTTCGTAATGTTAGTTCCTCTGTTTCTAATACTGGGACTTGCTGTTTCAGGTGCGGCAGGATACCTCTCCATAGCCTCTGATACAAAGAAAAGCACAGAGTCCGTCCTTATTGACTCTGCTCACGAGCAGGTGCTGCTCCTGCGCGCTAAAATAGACAGTCAGCTTGCAGCACTCAAGTTCGTCGCATCATCTATTCCAAAAAGTGAAAATTTAAGCAGCCCGCAGGTTTCGCAAATAACCATTTCTGCCGTAAGAAATTCAGAGTTTGATATTATCGCAGTCGCGCTTCCGAATGGTGTTATCTATGATGCAAGCGGTTTTGCTGATGGAGCGGCTATACACCCTGACCACTTAAAAAAGCAATGAGCGGAGCTCCATCTGTCAGTTGTTGTACGGATTCAGTAGGAGGCAAGTCATATATAGTGCTCTCTCAGCCCATATTCGGAGGAGACGGAGCTGTACGAGGAGTACTGTTGGGGTTTTATTCCACAGACAGACTTGCCGGTACCATAGTATCAAGTGCCTACGGCGGCCAAGCATACTCTTATGTAACCGATTCAAATGGCAACATAATAATAGACACGGCACACAGGGACTATATCTTCTCGAAAAAGAACAGAAATATAAGCGGTACCCGTAACGTCATCTCATTGTACAAGAAATCGGAAATTGAGGATGCAAACCTTGCTGATATTGGAAAAGCAATGGACACAGGCGCGGAAAAGAGCTTTTATTTTACATTTCATAACATAAAGCGGTATGCGTCCTTTGTTCCGACAGGCATTAACGGCTGGCTGCTCTTCAATGCAGTGAACGGCTCTGTTATAGAACGGCTGATATCCAGTTCTGTAGGCTCTATGCTGGTACGCCTGCTTATACTGCTCGGCTTTGCAGTCACCGCGGTTGTATATATAGTTTGGCGCGAAGGAATCGTGCGCAAAACACTGGAATCCGAGAAAGACCAGCTTAGGCTCAGCCGTCTGGAATATAAGATTGCCGTAGCCCAGAGCAATAAAAGTATATTCCGCTTCGATATCAAGACATCTTCGGCTAAATTTTCCTACTCCACCTCCGAAATCTTCCAGGCTGATGAAGAGATTGACAACATACCGGAAACCTTAATAGCAAAGGGAGTTGTCGCCCCTGAAAGTGCAGCGGAGCATAGACGGTTTTACTCTGCGATACGCAGCGGTTCAATGTATGAAAGCTGTGAAATTAAACTGTGCAAACCGGACGGTACTTACCGCTGGAATCGCCTTAACTCCACACTTGTGCTGGACAGGTCAGGGGTTCCTATGTACGCTGTAATATCATCAACGGACATTACAGAACACAAAGAACAGGAAATAGCCTATGAACGCTGGCGCCGCTCCATATCCTCTCTTCCTAAGGATAAATCGCTCGTCATAGAATACAACATGACGGACGATGTATGCGAAAATGTTGACGGTGAGATGCCGCTGCACCTTGAAAACATGCCGCGCAAAGACTTTGCTTCAATCACTGCCTACTGGGTCAACCGCAATGTTTTTCACGAAGATGCCAACCAGTTTTCACTATTTATGAACTATTGCCGCCTGATATCTGATTTCTGCGGCGGAAAATCGGAAGAATCTCTGGACTTCAGGATAAATTCTCCATCTGGCGGCTGCAGGTGGCTCAACGTAAGTGTACAGATGGTGCGCTGTCCAGGAACGGAGTGCATAAAGGCTGTCATAGTGTTCAGAGATATTCACGAGGATAAGACAGAAAAACTGGAGCTTGAGGCTCTCTCAAAACAGGATTCGCTCACCGGAGTGCTGAACAGAAAGGCCTTCATGGACGAAGCGGCTCTGCTGCTCAGAGCCGAACATGGGGCTTCGCACGCCTTCATGATGATAGACATGGACGACTTCAAATCAATAAATGATACTCTCGGACACGTGGCCGGAGACAACGCTATCATAGCAGTGGCAAAAATGTTCAAAACCGTGCTCCGTGTGGGGGACCTTGTCGGACGCATGGGCGGAGACGAATTTATGATAGTCCTCAAAAATATCCCATACGGCGAAGTAGTCGAAAGGCGCGCGGAAATAGTGCGCCAAATGATGCGCATACAGCTCACGGAATCAAAATCCATATCGGGAAGCATAGGTGTAGCCCTTTACCCCAAAGACGGCCAGACCTTCGAAGAACTCTACATGCACGCGGACATTGCTCTCTACAGGGCAAAAGAAACGGGCGGAGACGCCTACGTATTCTATGACTAATCAATCGCGGAAAGCGCTGCACGGGTACGCACAACGCCCATAGACACCCCGTCATCCTGCCCCGAACAGAACAAACAACCCGATCAGTAAGGAATCTGACTAACAGCCGGACGTGCTTCTCAGCGGAAAATCAAAACAAATAAAATACGCAAAAAATAAAGCGTAGCCGGTGCGGTATGGGAGCAAGCTGACTTTTTGCCTCTTTCGTTGTAGAATACGAAAAGGTATGCGGGCTTTTTATCAAAATTATTTAAGGAGGTCTTTTTCATGTCTTGGTTTGAAAAGCAGTTTAAGCTGCAAGAACACAAAACTGACGTAAAGACAGAAGTATTGGCAGGTATCACCACCTTCATGACCATGGCGTATATCATCTTTGTCAACCCGGGAATCCTCTCCGCAACAGGAATGCCCTTCGGCAGCCTTCTTGTCGCAACCTGCCTCGGAGCGGCTCTCGCCACATTCCTGATGGCATTTCTGGCCAACTACCCGTTCGCCCTTGCTCCCGGAATGGGACTCAACGCATTCTTTGCATTCACCGTAGTGCTCGGAATGAAAATAAGCTGGCAAACGGCTCTTGCGGCGGTCTTTATCGAAGGACTCATCTTCATAGCGCTCACACTCACAAAAGTTCGTGAAGACGTAGTCAACTCAATCCCCACAACCTTAAAAATAGGCATCTCAGCAGGAATCGGCCTCTTCATCACATTCATAGGACTGCAGGGAGCAGGAATCGTCGTCAACAACGACGCAGTTCTTGTCGGCCTTAACAGCTTCCGCTCCCACACACCGGCGGTACTCGCCCTCATCGGACTTATTATCATGGTAGTACTTGAAGTCAAAAAAGTTCGCGGCGGCATACTCATAGGCATAATAGCCGTCACACTGCTCGGCATACCCTTCGGAATCACAAAAATGCCCGCGGGAGTCGTATCAATGCCCCCGTCGCTCGGCCCCATATTCTGGAAAATGGACTTCTCAAGCATAATGAACCCCAGCTTCTGGGTAATCGTCCTGACATTCTTCTTCGTAGACTTCTTTGACACTGTAGGAACCCTAGTCGGAGTATCAAGCAGAGCCGGAATGCTCGACAGCCAAGGACGCCTTCCCAAAGCCAGTGCGGCCCTAATGTCCGACGCAGTAGGCACAGTAGCCGGAGCCGCCTTCGGAACATCCACAGTCACAACCTTCGTCGAAAGCGCAAGCGGAGTGGAACAGGGCGGACGCACAGGACTCACAGCTCTGGTCGTAGCGATACTCTTCCTCCTAGCCATGTTCTTCAACCCGATAATCTCCATAGTCCCGGCCTGCGCCACAGCTCCCGCACTCATCATGGTTGGCGGATTCATGATGATGGGCTTCAAAGACATGAAATTCGACGACTGGACAGAATTCTTCCCCGCAATGATGTCCTTCTTCATGATGCCCTTCGCATACAGCATCGCGGCAGGAATCGAATTCGGAGTAGTCAGCTTCGTAATCCTCAAAGTCCTAACAGGCAAAACGAAAGACATCCACTGGATCATGTACGTCCTCTGCGTACTATTCATACTCAACAGAGCATTCATGTAAAAACACA
>CAZBYL010000091.1:0-4105 GCA_964496275.1 uncultured Synergistaceae bacterium
TAGGTAGGTAGATAGTTTGGTTATTTATGATGTCTACTTTAGGGGGTGCACTACAGGGCGTAGCGGGCAGACGGGAAGGGGCAAAGTCAGAAGCTAAATCGGGATTTAGCCTTTCAATCGTCTCCTTCGAAAATTCTCGCCATCATCGTCTCACCGCATATTTTCGCCCTTATCGTCTCACCGCAAATTATCAGTGCGGGGTAAAGCGGCGTTGCTTTTGAATCTTCAGAACTTTAAAACCAACGCCTCTGCCCCTGCCCTTGCAGGCATTTACAGTTTTTCCAAGAATCGGTTTATCATCTCTTCGTCTGCCGCCCAGGAGGTGCATATACGGACTACGTCGTTTTCTTCATCGTATTTTTCCCAGAAACCCACTGCAAATTCGTCCTTTATCTCTTCCAGCTTCGCCTTCGGCATTATCGGGAATATTTGGTTTGTCGGGGAGTTTACCGCAAATTTATAGCCTTTTTCTTCCATTGTCTTTTTTATTTTTTGTGCCATGCTTACGGCGTGTTTTGCAAGTTTGAGGTACAGCCCTTCGTTGAATAGCTCTTCAAACTGTATTCCGAGCATACGCCCCTTTGCCATCATTCCGCCGTGCTGCTTGAGTATGCAGCGGAAATCCTTTCCCAGCGACTTGTTGTTGATGACAACCGCTTCTCCGAACATGGCTCCCATTTTTGTGCCGCCTATATAAAATATGTCCGTAAGCTCCGCTAAGTCCTTTAGAGTTATGTCCGCCCCTTCCGCGGCAAGTGCGCATCCGAGCCTTGCTCCGTCGAGAAACAGCGGGATTTTGTATTCGGCGCAGATATCGTGAAGCGCAGTGAGTTCTTTTTTAGTATATGTAGTGCCAAGTTCCGTGGGGTGTGATATGTAGACCATGCCAGGCTGCACGGTGTGTTCGGAATTTTCGTCCGCATAGTGGTCGGACAGCATTTTCTCAACTTGCGCCGCCGTTATTTTGCCGTTTTCCGCTTTTATTGTGAGCACCTTGTGCCCCGTCGCCTCAACCGCTCCCGACTCATGCACATTGATATGCCCCGTATCCGCCGACACCACGCCCTGATGGGGACGCAAAAGAGCGGATATCACCGTAAAGTTCGTCTGAGTTCCCCCCACAAGAAAGTGGATATCACTATCCCGCCCAAGCTCCCCCTGTATAAGCCGCCGCGCGTTCTCACAATGCAAATCAAGCCCATACCCACAGCTCTGCTCCCTATTAGTGCGCACCAAAGCCTCAACAATCCTCTCATGAGCGCCCTCACTATAATCATTTATAAAACTGTACATCCACCCAACCTCCCAACCCAAATAATAACCAAATTATACCCCAACAACGCAAAACAACCCCGCCCTCCCAGCGGTCGATGCGAAGCAAGCCCACCCAACGCCCCACCAGCGATGCGAAAGCGAGCCCCACCACGCCCCGCCCCTACGGCGATGCGAAAGCGAGCCCACCCCGCCCCCGACAGAGCGGAAAATCGGGCGGTAGACGTGCCGATAACGAAGCAACCCACCGCAAGGTTACCGGAGCCGTATACTAATACGGCGAGGACAGCCTTGCGGTGGGTTGTGAAGTTAGCGACGCGTATACCGCCCGATTTTCAAGCGGCGCGCATGCCGCCCGATTTTCTTACCAAGGAACGCCCAAAATCACGTGCGGCAGGAACAAAACCACCTTGGGAATATATGCGGTAATCATCAACACCGGTATCCAGCAAAGAATCATAAATGTCAGAGCCGGTTTCATAATCTCGTTTATAGCGGCCCCTCCCACTCGTCCGCTCAAATACAGGACAGGTGCGGCCGGAGGTGTGATGCAGCCGAGCGCCGTGTTGACTCCGACGACAGCCGCGTAGTGGACGGGGCTAAAGCCGAGTTCCGTGATTATGGGCATGAGTATAGGCGTTGTGAGAACGACGACGCTTATGTCATCCATGAGCATTCCCATGAGAACAAGGAATACGTTGATCATGAACATGATGACCCATTTGTTCGTGGAGATGGAGTAGAAGAGGTAGAGCACTTTTCCGGGAAGGTCCTCAAGTATGTAGAGTCTTGAAAGCATGGATACGGAGTAGAGCATTACCATGATAACGCCAGTTGTGATAGAGCTTTCGACTACGATATTGAAGAGCCCTTTCCAATCAAGACCTTTGTAAACAAACATTCCGATGGGTATGCAGTAGAGAACGGCGAGTGCGGAGGCTTCCGTTGTGGTCATGACTCCGCCGTAGATTCCTCCGAGAACCATGACAGGCATGAAGAGCGCCGGTATCGCAAGGCGTCCGCGTTTCATGAATAGCTCGTAGCGTTCTTTGCCGGTGCGTTTTTTAGAGAGCAGCAGGTTTGGGTTGTCCTTGAGCATCCACATGTTGATGACGCTGAGGAGTATTGTCGTGATGATTCCGGGGCCTATTGTGGAGAGGAAGCAGGCGAGAACGGAGATTCCGCTTATCCACGCAAAGATGATGAGTGTCGCGTTAGGCGGAATGAGGAGTCCCAGGAGGGATGCGTTTGCCATGAGGGCGCAGGCGTGTCCCATCGGGTATCCTCCGGCTTTGAAGCGCGGGAACATGATGGCTCCTATGCAGGAGAGTGTTGCGCATGCGGCTCCGCAGATTGAGCCGAATACGGCGCAGGAGACTGTGCCGACGACTCCGAGTCCGCCTCTGATGTGGCCGACAAAGACGTCAACCATGTCTATCAGCTTTTCAGCGATTTTTCCTCTTTCCATGATGCCTCCCGCAAGTATGAACATCGCGATTGCGATGAGGGAGACGGAGTTCATCTGGTTAAAGCCGTATGGAAGAAGCTGTGTCGCCTGGTATCCGACCTGGTCTACGCCTCCGAAGAATATGAGCCACGCGCAGGACGCCATAAAGCTGACGGGTACGGGAACGCCTATTACGAGTGTAGCGATGAGTATTATAAGTGCAATATAAATCATTATTTTTTACCTCCCGTGAAGAGGGCTTTTCCTGCTTTTAGCGCGTCCCATGCAAAGTAGTAGGACATGGAAAGAAGCCCCAGGAATATTGACACGTAGGCCGTCCAAAGGGGTATGCGCCAGGCAACCGTTTTGGGGATTGCTACGCCTGTTCCGAGAGGACCCATAAATCCGAAAACAAAGAAGTCGTATCCATACCATGTGAATAATAGTGTGACAGCAAGAGTGATAATAGTTTTTACAAAAATGATAAGCCTTTTGAAAGTGCCTTCTTTTACGTATGATTGTACAAGGTCGGCTGATACATGAGTTCCCGCGTAGGCTCCGAAGCCCGCGCCCATAAAGTAGAGCCAAAAAGCAAATATTTTGATCCATTCCTCATAACCGTAGAGGTCCATTTCAAGGACGTACCTCATAACAGTCGCCGCGCTGATGATGACTACCAAGAGTATCGACATTACGAAACATATTATCGAATACGCACTGACAGTGCATTTGTCGAACAGACAGGCAGGTTTTCGAAACGATAGGCTCGATTCTTCCGTGTCCATTGACGCCGCGTGTTCCACACAAGTTGCTTCTTCTGACATGTGATTTGCTCCTTTCGTGCAGAAAAGAGGGGAAGGGGATTATCCCCCTCCCCTGATATTTCTGCGAGGTGTTTCTATTTTACAACAAATTGCGTAAAATTACTATTTACCTATTTTTATTTGCCGAGATGCTGTTTGAATTCAGCCATCAGCTCTTTGCCCATGCCGCGCTTGCCGAGTTCTTCCCATGTTGTGATACATGCTTTTTTGATGGGCTGAAGCTCCGCTTCGGTGTACTTGTAGACTTTTATGCCCTTCTTCTGCATGAGAGCCATGTATCTGTCATCTTCGGCTTTCGCGTTGTCGATGGACTTAAGTGTGTATTTCTTCGCTACGTCCATGAAAACCTTCTGGTCTGCCGGTGAAAGTTTCTTCCAGGATTTTTCGCTGACCATCATAGCAAGGTATTCCATTGAGTAGTTTGTGTGGTACCAGTACTTTATAACGTCGCCGAGAATTGTGTAGGCCGCTGCCACGGGGTATCCGTCAACCGTGTCGCAAACGCCTGTCTGCATTGACTGGTAAACATCTGAGTACGGGATTGTGATGGGACGGAAGCCCA
>CAZBYL010000092.1:0-1742 GCA_964496275.1 uncultured Synergistaceae bacterium
TTGCTATAAAAATTAGATTCTCATATTTATTCATTTCTATTTCTCCTTAAATTCAATTTATTTTATTTGTGACCAAACAGGTAATTCATTCAATTCTTTTTCTATGTATAATCACTTCTTAAATCTTACAGGCACTTCATCAATACCATTCTGCTTTAAGATTAACCATCTGATATATCCATCGACTAATATGTATTTTTCCACTCCAAAAACAATACTCTTTTTAACTGTTATTGCAGTATCAATCATACCATTCTGCTCAAACCTTGAAGTATATTCAATTAATTTCTTAGGACTTGGTTTAGTATCTTGAAATTCTCTTAATACAATGATGTCTTTAATGTTAATAATTTCTTCTGTGTCTGTTGGATATTTAATCTTTTCTTCTTGTTCTTTACTTGATTTGTCTTTGCCCTTAGTTAGATTAAGTAACAGTAATTGCAATCCCTTGACATTTGTTTTAGTATTCATTTTGTTTTCTCCTTTTAATTTTGAATTAGTTTTATATTTTTTTGTTTTGTATTTTGGACTACACTTATAATACCATATCTTAATTAATATGTCAAGGGTTTTTGAAAAATTTATTTAGATTTTTTGAGAGTAAACATTATATAAACCATTCTTATATGTAAAAAGTTTTTCTATACTTTTACTTCGGCTATTTTTATCAAGCGTTGTTGTTAATTCTTTACTCCAAATACATTCAAAATCTTTAGGAGCATTATATTCAGAGATTAACACATAATTATCTTTGCTTAATTTTCTTACCCAATCCCAAAAATATATATAATCAAAATCATCTTTATATTTAGTTGTGCCTTTATAAGGAGGGTCAAGATATATCATACAATTACTTAAACTTTTAACATCAACGTTTTTATAGTCTAAATATTCATAGTGAACATCTTTGATTTTAGGAACTTGGGTTAATACATTTCTCACAGCTTCATTGTAGTAATTACGTTCAGTACCTATTTTTGTTTTCACTATTCCTGCATAACCACCAAACCACTTACCTCCAAATGAACAACCAAAACCTACAAATCCTGTCAGTATTTTATTTTCGTCTTTATGTTCTCTTATGTATTTATATTGTTCCTCAGAAATTTCTTCAGGCAAATCATATCCGTTCTGGACACCTTTAAGCATTTCAATAAGATATTCGTGATTATCATTACAGATAATTTTATCAAAACCTTTTACTTTGCTTTCAATTGAACAAGTACCACAGAATAGGCTTACGAATGTGTGACTACTCTCTCTCTCTCTCGATTGCTAACGCAATCGAGGATGCTATTCTGCTCTTGCCACCTTGATACCTCATTGTTTATAACCTCCGATATTTTTGTTGAAATCCTTGATTTTCCACCTAAGTATTGAATAATTATCATCTCATTTCTTTAATTTGTCTTACGATAAAACGTTTATTTTATCCTTTGATATGTATTTTAGTAAAGGCTCAACTGCGTAGAAAGGAGTAAATACCTCATCTCCACTTGCAGTTCTGTTAGATGTAAGATATGCTTTGTTTAATGCTATTTTAATCACCGCCCTTTCAATCCCATTTCAAGATAGAGTTCATCAACTGCATTACCTTTTCTCTTTAAACAAGAATAAATCTTTTCGTCAATGGTATTTTTCATCTGAAGCACTATATATGTACACTTGTTCGTTTGTCCTATCCTATGTATTCTGTCTTGACTCTGTTTAAAGTCCTCGTAACTAAAACTTAAAGAGTAATA
>CAZBYL010000092.1:1752-2460 GCA_964496275.1 uncultured Synergistaceae bacterium
TTGATAATCAATATATTATAAGAGTTACAAAAGCGTTACAAATCAGGTTACAAAAATTTTTCCTATTATTTTTGTCATTTTCTTAAAAAATGCGATCAATGCAATTTGTGAAAGTCAATCCCTTTCCTAAAAGCTGTGGGTTAGTAAACAATAATTTAATTTTGCCATTCTTAAAGTCACGAATAATATCGTCACGATTTTTAGTCTTGCTTGTAAGTGCTACTCCATTAAACTTTTCAGCTAAACGGTCTATTTCGTGAACAAACTGACACCATATGATAATTGGCTTATCTCCAATTTCTTCTATTGACTGCTGGAGAGTCTTATCCTTTTCTGTTTCAAAATCAGTAATTGTATTATCTTTGTTGATTACAAAACCACTTAGAATTTCACGCAGCTTCATTAGCTTTGCCGTAAACTCAAATTTACTCCAAGAGTTAATATTGTCATTGATATTTTGAACCATATCCGAGTAATACTTACCCTGCACTTTATTCATTGATATACGCTTAATTTCAAAAGTCTTTTCAGGAAGGTCAACGCAATCGTCTTTGGATAGAAATACTGATTTCTCATTAAGTCTGTTAAAATAGGTTCGTTTATTCTCCTCTGTCTGAAACCACCTGTGAGGGTTAGCCATATCTTGTGTAAAATGCTTTGCAAGGAAACCATAATAGTTGTTACCAAATACTGTTGAGTCAACAAATT
>CAZBYL010000092.1:2470-4070 GCA_964496275.1 uncultured Synergistaceae bacterium
CAGAATTATGATTTGGGGTGGGGCAGCCACTTAAAACATATCTGTGTGGAATTACATCAATCATTTCAAGAATTTCATTTGTAATCTGACTTGTCATATTTTTCATTACTGAACTTTCATCAACAATCATACAGTTAAAATGCAATCCTTTAATTTCCTCTTTGAGAATTTTGAAGCTCTCATAATTCATTATGTAAATATCAGCTTTAGAATTAAGCAACTCAATACGCTTTTGTTTGCTGTCAGACCAACAATTTACTATTGTTTTATTTGGATAGAACTTGTGGCAATCATCAATCCACGCAGTTTCAATTACAGATAACGGACATAGGATAAGTGACTTTTTAAAATGTGTTGCAATTTCAATTCCCATTATTGTTTTCCCCGTACCTGTATCTGAAAAAACACTATAACATTCTTTATTTAAAGCAGTATTTACGATATTTTTTTGATACTCTCTAAGGTGTGGAGAAAGTTCATATTGAACAATCTCCTTTTCCTTAACGCACTCATTCTGCTCAACTAGACCAAACTGTTGTAATGTTTTTAATGCTGTATCTGGAAACTGCCACTTGCCATTGCTAAACTTTCTACCCTCAATAGTTCTTATGTAAGATATTTTATCTACTGGAATAGTTAATTCAATCATTCAATACTTTCCTTTGCTTCATTTCTTATATTTGTGATTTCAGACTTCTTAACATTTAACGCTGTAAGCTGTGCTTCAAGGGATTTAATATCAGACTGTAATTTCTTCTTCTTATCAGTCATTTCTTTTGTTTCAACCTTTTCTGCTTTTGCATTTGCCGACTGTTCTTTACCTGCGAGAAGTTCAGCATTAAAACGTTCCTGCATTGCTTCAATACTATCGTTTGACTCATAAATATCATCAGTCCAAAGGTTGAATCTCTTTTCGTTTGCAAGGTCATAAAATTCCTTATTAAGTTCAATACCAATAGCATTTCTACCGTTTTCAATAGCAACCTTATTTACTGTTCCTGCACCAGCAAATGGGTCAAGAATAACATCATTAGGACAAGACCACAACTTAATACAACGCTTTACAAGTTCTTCGGCAAAAGGTGTGGTGTGACCGATTCCTGAATTTGAAATATTCCATACACCATCAGCCCATTCTGCCCATTCTGCAAGTGTAATATCTGAAGCCTTAATTAAATCACATTCACCAGCCTTCTTATATACATATACAAAACCAACATTGGCAGCGAGAATTGTATCTCTTGCCTTCATATTTCTATAATACAGATTGCCTTGTGCAAGCATAGCTCTCTGTGCTGAATACTTTCTCCAAAAAGCCTTAGTCCAAAGTGAAAAATCATTATCAAGGAACATCTTGTTAATATCACCTGTAAGACTTTCCTGTCCCATTTTATTATCTCTACCAATGGTATAATTGTAATCCTCATACTGCATTACAAACTTGCCACCCTTTTTAAGAACTCTCTTACACTCTGCAATTACAAGTCCAAGCAGATAATAATATTCTTCATAGCTTTCACAGTTGGACAGGTCGGACGGGTCATTGCTATAAACTCTAAGATTGTGATAAGGTGGCGAAGTGATAATCATATCTACACTT
>CAZBYL010000093.1:0-4057 GCA_964496275.1 uncultured Synergistaceae bacterium
CTCGTAGCGGGAACCTATAAGAAGTGGGCTATTGAAAACGGAAAGAAGTATTTCTCCGTTGCAAGCGGCGGCGGCACAGGCCGTACGCTTCACCCCGATAACGTAGCGGCGGGTCCCGCCTCCTACGGTCTTACAGACTCTATGGGCAGAATGCACGGCGACGCTCAGTTTGCTGGCTCGTCCTCAGTTCCGGCCCATGTTGAAATGATGGGACTTATCGGAATGGGCAACAACCCCATGGTGGGAGCCTCTGTGGCAGTAGCCGTTGCGGTGGAGGAAGCCCTGAAGAAGTAGAGCAGTGGGAAGGGCAAGGGCGTTGAGCGATTGTTGAACAGTGGTTGAACGATTGTTGAACGATTGTTTGGGGCGTTGGAGGATCGTTGGCAAACGATTGGCAAACCTTTGGCAAACAGTTGGCAAACAGTGGAAAGGGCAAGGGTGCTGAGAGATTGTTGAACGATTGTTTAACAGTGGTTGAACGATTGTTTGGGGCGTTGGAGGATCGTTGGCAAACAGTTGGCAAACGATGGCTGAAACCTTTGGCACACTTAAAGTTTTGGGAATTCAATACTAAAAGTTAGTGAAAACAGCAAGTTTTGGGATTAGATTCCCAAAACTTGCTGTTTTTGGTGTATACTCATTAGAAGATTTGTCGCGAGGAGGATTTTTTGTGGTTAAGCGCGAAGAGTATATGGAGCGTCTGCGTGGCTTTAAGGACAAGAACTTGATAAAAGTTGTAACCGGTATAAGGCGCTGCGGTAAATCCACACTGCTTGAGATGTTCCGTGAGGAGCTTATAGCCGATGGTGTGCCCGAGAGCCGAATCGTAACGGTGAATTTTGAAGACTTTGATTTTGCCCACTTGAAAGACCCTGCCGCCCTTCATGCTTATGTGAAGGAGCGTCTTGCCGAGGGGGAGATGACATACATATTCCTCGATGAGATACAGAACGTGAAGGATTTTCCCCTTGTGCTCGACAGCCTGTATATAAAAAAGAACACGGATATATACGTGACAGGCTCAAATGCCTACATGCTCTCCGGAGAAATAGCGACGCTCATTTCGGGGCGTTACGTGGAAATTCGTGTGCTTCCCTTTTCTTTCAAAGAGTACCTTGACTCTGTCGGAAAAGAGGGAGGTCTTTCAGCAAAGTATCTTGAATATATCAAGACAAGCTCATTCCCTTATGCGTCCGAACTTCGCGGGAATTCTACGGCATTACTGGATTATTTAAACGGAATATACAGCACTGTGCTCCTTAAAGATATTGTCGGGAGGTATGGTATCGCCGATACGATGATGCTGGAGAGTGTAATACGATTCATATTTGATAACATCGGAAGCGAGCTCTCAACGAAGCGAATAAGCAACATTATGACTTCGGACGGCAGAAAAATAGATACGAAGACGGTAGAGAAGTATCTCTCTGCTCTCATGGAAAGCTTTATCCTATACAAAGCGGGAAGGTTCGATATAAAGGGCGGACAGTACCTTAAAACTCTGGAAAAATATTATGTCGTGGATATCGGCTTGCGCCGTTTGCTCCTTGGCGAAAAGGGTATGGATGTCGGTCACATTCTTGAAAATATTGTCTATTTAGAACTCATCCGCAGAGGATTTAAGGTCTATGTGGGAAAATCAGGCAGTTATGAGGTCGATTTCGTAGCTTCAGACAGCTCCGGTGTATCTTATTACCAAGTCGCGGCATCGGTGCGCGACAATCTTACATTAGAGAGAGAACTGCGGCCATTAGAAAACATAAAAGATCACAGACCTAAATATCTGCTGACACTGGACGAAGACCCTAACGCAGACTACGGCGGGATAATGAAGATAAACGCATTGGACTTTCTGTTGAGCTGATATTAAAGGATAACAGTTTTCACCGTTATATTGTAAGTTGGTTGCAAGCGCCTTTCTATTCTCGTGTTGTAAAAAGTTTTGGGAATCTAATCCCAAAAGTATATAAAAACAGCAAGTTTTGGGATTAGATTCCCATAACTTGCTGTTTTTATAAGCGCTGTCACATTTGCGGTGTTCTTGATATCCTATTTGTCCGCATGTTCCGCCTTTGTATGTTTGCAGCGGGTGCAGCCGCCGCAGCTTCCGCCGCACCCGCAGGCGCTTTTGCAATTTGCCTTCTGTCTCACTATCCATGCCAAGGCCAGCCCCATTGCCAGAAATACCGCTGCTCCTATTCCGAATGTAGCCATAATATTCACCTCTTATCGTCCTATTTTACTGTATTATTCTGCTGCCTATCTGATAGATAAGCATTGCCAAAATGTACGCGGAACCTGTTTGCCAAGCCATCGCGAAGAAAGTCCATTTCCATGAGCCCATCTCGCTCTTTATTGCTCCGAGAGCGGCGAAGCAGGGAGACGCAAGCAGTGTGAACACCATAAAGGCGTATGCACTGACCGGTGTAAACATCTGAGAGATATGGGAGATAAGATTGGGATTGTCCTCCGCAGCTTCGCCCAGGCCGAAGAGAACTCCGTAGGTTGCGACAACGGCCTCTTTTGCGAGAAATCCTGTAATTACCGCCATGGAAGACTGCCATGTCCCGAAACCGAGCGGCATAAAGATCGGAGCTATAAAACGCCCTACCGATGCGAGAATACTCTGCTCGGCGTCCGCCATGTTCAGCGACCAGTCGAATGCCTGCAGGAACCACACAAGCCCCGCCGCCAGGAAAATCACGGTTCCGGCCTTTACAATAAAGGCTCTTGCACGTTCCCACATGTGAAGCAGCACATTCTTTAATCGCGGCATTCTATAGGCGGGCAGCTCCATCACAAACGGCGCAGGCTCCCCGCCGAAGAGCTTTGTCCTCTTCAGAACTATTCCGGAGATAATCACCATGCCTATCCCCAGCAGGTACATCGAAGGGCCGACCCAAGGCTGAGCGGGGAAGAACGTTCCCACAAACAGAGCGAATACAGGCAGCTTTGCTCCGCAGGGAATGAATGGTGTCAGCATAATTGTCATACGCCTGTCCATATCGTTTTCTATAGTTCTGCTTGCCATAATGCCGGGAACGGAACAGCCTGTGCCGACCAGCATCGGAATAAAGGATTTGCCCGAAAGCCCGAACTGACGGAATATCCTGTCCATAATAAACGCCACACGCGCCATGTAGCCGCAGTCCTCAAGAAAAGAAATGAAGAAAAAGAGAATCATAAGCTGAGGCACAAAACCCAAAACAGCTCCCACGCCTCCGATGATTCCGTCTGTAATAAGCGATATCAGCCACTCTGCCGTGCCTATTCCCTCAAGGTAGGATGTTACGCCCGGCACAATCCGCTCTCCGAACAAAGTCTCCATTTGCCCAACGCTCATGTCGCCCAAAGTCTGGATAGAAACATAGTACACTCCCCACATAATGAGGAAAAATATCGGAAGCCCCAAAGCTCTGTTTGTCACAATCCGGTCTATCCTGTCTGAGGAAGAGAATGTATCGGCGTGCGCTCTTTTCACGCAGGAAGCCACGATACCGTCTATTGCCCTATACCTCTCATTTGCGATAATACTCTCCGCGTCGTCCTGCATAAAACTTTCGCAGGAGGTGATGGTTTTGTCTATCTCGAACATCAAACCGCTGTCCACGCACAGATGTTCCTTAAGCACAGGGTCTCTGCCGAAGAGGTTTACAGCCGTCCACCTGAGACTGTGGTTTCCCGCAAACGATTTTATTTTCTCAGAAATATCGGACAGAGCGTACTCAACGTCGCGGCTGAAAGAGAAAAAGGCGGACTTTCCGCCCTGCCGCGAGGCTGCGTCTGAGGCTTGCGATGTCAGTTCTTTAAGTCCGCTTCCGGCAGCCGCAGATGTCCTCACCACGGGACAGCCGAGAAAATCTGACATCCGTTCTGTATCTATGCTGTCTCCGTTTTTTTCAATAATGTCGCTCATATTCAGGGCGACAACCATAGGCACATTCATCTCAAGAAGCTGCGAAGTAAGATAAAGGCTGCGCTCGATATTGGTCGAATCAACAATATTTAGTCTCCACTGAAAAACTCTGTCTTTTCTAAAATTTAAAACTCAAGCCAA
>CAZBYL010000094.1:0-3953 GCA_964496275.1 uncultured Synergistaceae bacterium
CCTTTGCTATGAACTCTTCGGGATTCTCACGGAAGAGAGCTAACTTCTCTTTGTGAATGCCGCCCAAAATTGCAGCGACAGTGCGGCGGGTAAGGCGAGTGCCTTCGGATATCTTGCCTATGACATCATAGACCGCAGTGCCGCCCTGAGTACGTTTGAGTGCCTTTGTTTGGGTACGCTCAACATCGAACTCCGTTCCCTCCTGAATTCCTTTAGTTAGGGTATAGGATAGATGTGCGACCTTGAGTTCCATATCTATGGCGTAGATAGACTTCTTCGTCAGTTCTTCACCGTCAAATTCCACAGTATAGGCGTAACGTTTGTTTATGCGTTCCCACAAATCTTTAAATGCCGCCCAGTTCTCATTCAGAGGATTGTCCGATATCTGTGTATTGCGTCCATTGTCCGTTATGTTGTCAAGGACAGATGGATCAAATATACCCTGAACCAGTTTGTGAATTATATCGGCAAACGGGGCTATTTCGGGCTTCATTTGTGCCAAAGCGCCTCTCTCAGCCGCATTTCTATAGTCGTCCGTGACAACGCCGTTATCATCAATATAATTGCTCCTGACTAGATAATTGTATATAGCGGTTGCCTCGGCATGTGTAAATGTGTGCTCCATGCCGTCAGATAGACAGACCGTTCTTCCGTCAAAGTATTCCACGCTTGCTTGGGTCGGGCGTTCGTAGAGGTCGGACTTAATTTCTCTCTGCAAATCCGTGACAAAGTCGGTGTAACTCTCACTTGCCACTACGGTGAGAGTATTCAGGTTTTGTACTAGAGTCTCTCCGCAAACTTCCGAGTCCTGTCTTTCGCCGAGTGAATTGACGCAAAGGCGCAGGCCTCGTCCTACTTCCTGCCGTTTTGCCGCGGCGTTGTCGGAGTGTTTCAGAGTACAAATTTGAAACACATTAGGGTTGTCCCAGCCCTCGCGCAAAGCTGAGTGTGAGAAGATAAAGCGTGTCGGCTCATCAAAAGATAGAAGGACTTCTTTCTTCTTCAGAATCAAGTCGTATGCAGAAATGTCGTCAGATTCGCTTGAGCCGCGCTTGACCGTGCTGTTTATCGCCCGCCCGTGCTTGTCTATCGAGAAGTAACCCTTGTGTGTATCTGCTGTGCTTATGCCTTTCAGATACGTTTGATATTCATCGGGAAATAATGTTATGCGCTCATTTAGTGCGGCGGTGTATTCCTCTTCAAACATGCGCCCATACTCGCCGGGAATCTCCTCACCGTCTTCATCGTACCTGCGATACTTTGCAACCTCATCGATAAAGAAGAGCGACAGACATTTTATTCCCTGCTTGAATAACTTCTCCTCTTTTTCCAAGTGAGAATTTATCGTCTCGCGGATTTGTATTCTGCGGACATCTTTCTCGTTGACATCGCCTATGGCTTCGCCGGAGCTTAGCTGGACTCCGCTGCTGAGAGTTATTACAGCACGTATCGGATCTATCTCTGCAACTGAAATTCCCTTATATTCTTCGAGTTCCTTCGATGCCGCATAGAGACTGTCTCCGACATCAAGCAAATGGGTCTCTCTCTTTGGAGAGCCTGCCGCTCGCCTTACTTCAAATTCCAGGCGGGCACGCGGCGGTTTCTTAGTGTCTATGACTATTGCGGAAAGGTACATATAGCCGTTTGTTCCGCCCAGATTGTTAAGTTCCAGTCCCTTGACTTCAATCTTCTTCACCAGCTTTTTTCTGAAAGCGTCAAGTGCATCCAGAACATATACAAGGTTGTGGCTTGTCTTATGAGTGGCGGAATAGTTCAGGCTGAACAGGGGAGCAAAATTTTTCTTCAATGCATCCTGTGTTGCAGTTCCTCCCATTTTCTGCGGTTCGTCAAGAATAACAATAGGTCTGGTTGCTTTGATAACGTCAATCGGGCGGCGGCTGCCAAATGAATCCCGCGGTGTGTAAATAATCCTTGCCGCTTCGTTGCCGCCCCTTCCCTCTACGTTCTTGTCTTCGTTCATCGTTGTATTGAAAGCCTGCATGTTGATAATCATTACATTGATGCCGCTGTTCTGAGCAAATTCATCAAGTTTGTGCAGATTTGATGAGTTGTAGACAAAACAGCGCGCTTTTAGCCCGTAAATCTGCATGAAGTGCTCTTCCAGCATCTCAAAAGACTTCTTTACACCCTCGCGGATAGCTATGCTCGGCACAACTACAATAAATTTGCTCCATCCGTATGTCTTGTGCAGTTCAAACATTGTTTTGATGTAGACATAAGTTTTGCCCGTACCTGTTTCCATTTCTATATCAAGAGAGACTGCGCCCAGTCCTTTTACGAGTTCTGAGCTGCACTTAATGTTGTTTGACGTTTGGACAGCACGTATATTCTTCAGCAATTCATCAGAGGAAAGCCTTACTTCATCGTTGCGGTAGGCTGTTTCATACTCTTCCTCAAGGAGCCGCTTTTCTTCTTTTGAGAGAGCCGGGTACTCTACTATTTTGGAGCCGCGGCGGGAAAGTTTCTCTTCCCAGCTTAAATTACTCTCACTGCCTACAACGCGGCGGTACTTGGAGAGGCTGTTATTCGGCTGACCGGCGAACACACGCACAACACTCTCGGCGGCTTCCGTCTGAAAGGGCTGTATCTTAAATTGAAATTTCATTCGGCGTCACCTCTGTCGTCCAACTCACGCTCAATACGCTCGCGTTCATGCTGCAATTCCAACCGCAGTTCTTCCTCTGTCGGCAAGTAGAGCCTGTACTGAGAGGCGAACAGCTTATCGTTGTCGGCAAGCACGGAATATTTGACAATGCTCTCGTCCTTGTCTGTGACGAGGACTATACCAATGGTCGGATTATCATCGTCATTCTTTACGGTTTCATCAAAGAGACGTACATAGAAATCTATCTGCCCCACATCCTGATATGTCAGTTTTCCAGCCTTTAGGTCGATGACGACAAAACATTTCAGAATATAATTATAGAAAACAAGGTCGATGTAATAGTGCTCACCATGTTCTGTGGTAATCCGTTTTTGACGTGCTACGAAGGAGAAGCCCTTACCCAGCTCAAGCAGAAATTCCTGCAGACTGTCAATCAGCCCCTGCTCCAACTCACTCTCGCTATACTTGGCGTTCTCTTTGAGGTCAAGAAATTCCAGAACATACGGGTCTTTTAGTATGTAGTCCGCATCGGTTTTTGGTTCGAGCTTGAAAACCTCTCCCGCAATTTCAGGACGCTTTTCCTTTTGTGTGGCAAGCAGGCGCTCGTAGTAAAACGAGTTTATCTGCCGCTCTAACTGACGCGATGTCCAGCCCGAATCCGCGCTTTCGGTTAAATAAAACTCACGCCGCTTTGACTCTTCAACACGCATCAGTAAACGATAATGTGACCAGCTCAATTCGGCACGCAGTGTGTGCCGAATTGGGAACGCTTCATAAAATTGACGCATTGCACGTAAATTGCGTTCTGTAAAGCCTTTACCAAATTCAGCTGTAAGCCGTTCGGAAAGGTATGCAAGCAGACTACGCCCGTACTCAGCACGTTCACCTATTGCGGCTGCGATTTGCCGCCCGATTTCCCAATACACACCGACCATCGCCGTATTAACGGCGACGACAACCGAAGTCCGCGCTTCGGTGAGAGCAGTGCGGATAGCTTCATAGACCTGCGTGTCAGATTCGCTGACCACTGATTTGCAGATTCCCAATTGGGCAGGCAGAGACTGCCCTTCTTCAGATTTAGAAGACACTGTCTGCTGTTTTGAAGCAGGACTCTGTTTCTTCTCCATTACAGCACCCTCTTTTCCGTTCCCGGGCTGTAGGTGTTGAATATCTGCTCGAAATTGACCATATCGGAATCAGAGGCAAAGCCCCTGTCGCGGAACACCGCGTACTTTGGCTTCTGCTTGGCTATTTCCGTGATGAGAGCCGAATCCACCTTGCCGAAACAGGCTATGAGATAGTTGCCGTTCACATAGAAAACATCATC
>CAZBYL010000095.1:0-3951 GCA_964496275.1 uncultured Synergistaceae bacterium
AAGGCCTGGTGCTTGATACGGTACTGCAGATGAAGCAGATCGTTCCGGAGTTTATAAGCCAGAACTCCGAATTTGAAAAGCTGGATGTTAAGCCAGTTACTTATAATTTACAATAAATTATAAAAGAATATTTAATTATAGTATATCTAATTAAGATAGAGTATTTTTGTGCAATTTTGAATCAAAAACATCAACTAACAATAATTATGCGTAAAATCATTACATTGATCCTATGCTTTTTCGTTTTTTCGGGCTACTTGTTTGCCCAAAGTATGACCGACGACCAGGTGATACAGTATGTAAAACAGGCACAGGCTGAAGGCAAAAGCCAGAATCAGATGGCTATCGAACTCAAAACTAAAGGGGTTACCACCCAACAGGTGGAACGTATCAAAAAGAAATATGAAGCTTCGCAGGGAGGAGTCAAGGAAAATGCAGCAGCAGCTTCTATCTCCCGCAGCCGTACCATTGATCCGACTAAGGAGATTACTCCGGGTTCGTTGAATCAAGTACAGGCTGAAACCGGAGATTCAACTCTAAATGAGGTGGCTGGTGCCAACGAGCCTCTTGTGTTTGGGCGGGATGTATTTACCAATAAGAATCTATCCTTCGAGCCCAACAGCAATATGGCAACACCCACCAACTATTTGCTTGGACCTGGTGATCAGGTGATTATAGATATCTGGGGAGCATCGCAAAATACATTCAGTGAAACGATTTCTCCGGATGGGAACATCAATGTTAAAAACCTGGGACCGGTCTATCTCAACGGTCTTACCATCCACGAGGCAAATGCTTACGTACAGCGTAAATTCAACAGCATCTATTCGGGGGTAATGGGTGGTACTACATCCAACATCAAACTTACTTTGGGGCAGATACGTTCCATTCAGATCAACATTATGGGGGAAGTATCAGTACCGGGCACCTATACACTTTCAGCTTTCTCATCGGTCTTCCACGCACTGTACCGTGCCGGAGGAGTGAACAGCATCGGTAGCCTTCGTAACATAAAAGTGATGCGGGGTGGCAAGCAGATGGCTGCACTGGATGTGTACGATTATATCCTGAAAGGTAAATTTAACGATGACATCCGCCTAATGGAAGGGGATGTGATTATTGTTTCTCCTTACGATTGCCTGGTAAACATTTCCGGCAATGTAAAGCGTCCGCTTTTCTATGAAATGAAAACGGGCGAAAGTCTGGCTACTTTGCTACATTATGCCGGCGGATTTACGGGCGATGCCTACAGCAAAACCCTCCGCCTGTTGCGTAAGAGCGGTCGCGAACATCAGATTTTTAATATCGATGCCAAGGATTTTGCCTCGTTCAAGTTAACCGATGGCGATGCGGTAACCGTTGGTGCAGTTTTAGATCGTTTTGAAAACCGGGTTGAAATTAAGGGAGCTGTGTATCGTGAAGGACTTTATGAACTGAGTGCCGGTGTAAACAGCGTAAAATCACTGATTGAAAAGGCAGAAGGTATTACAGGCGATGCCTTTATGAACCGCGCCGAACTCCGCCGCCAGCACGAGGACCTTACCCTGGAGATAATCCCCATTGATTTGAAAGGATTACTGAAGGGTGAAACAGCCGACGTTCCATTGCAAAAGAATGACATTTTATACATTCCCAGTATACATGATCTGCAGGAAGCGGGTATTCTTACCATTCATGGAGAAGTAGCTCGTCCCGGAGTATTTCCCTTTGCCAAAAATACGACGCTGGAAGATCTGGTTGTTCAGGCAGGAGGTCTGATGGAGTCGGCATCTACGGTTCGGGTGGATATAGCCCGCCGCATCAAGGATCCAAAGAGCATGAAGGTAAGCCGCGAAGTGGGACAAACGTTCTCTTTTTCGCTGAAAGATGGATTTATAGTGGACGGGACTCCGGGATTTGTTCTGGAGCCTTTCGACGAGGTATATGTACGCAGAAGCCCGGGATACCAGGCACAACAGAATGTAACTGTAACGGGTGAAGTTGTTTTTGGAGGACGGCATGCTGTAACAGAAAAGAACGAACGATTGAGTGATTTGATACGCAAGGCCGGGGGATTAACGCCCGAAGCTTACCCCCAGGGAGCCCGCCTGTTACGGAAGATGACTCCTGAAGAGATTGCCAGACAGGAGAAAACACTGGAAATGGCTGCTCGCAGCACCGGCAAAGACTCCATCGATGCAGATAAATTGGTTGCAGAGAATATTTATCCGGTGGGGATTACTCTGGAAAAAGCATTGGCCAATCCGGGATCGGATGCCGACCTGGTTTTAAGAGAGGGAGACGAGTTGATTGTACCGCAGTACGTGAACACGGTTAAGATAAATGGAACCGTAATGTTCCCTAATACGGTATTGTATCAGAAAGGAAAACGATTGAAACACTATATCAACCAGGCTGGAGGATACGGACAACGTGCACAGAAAAACAAAGTGTATGTGGTGTATATGAACGGGACTGTGGCACAGGTTAAAGGAGGTTCATCCAAATACATCCAGCCGGGGTGCGAAATCATTGTACCCAACAAACCCGATAAGAAGGGAATGTCTCTGGGGGAAATTATCGGACTGAGCTCTTCCATCGCCTCATTAGGTGCCATCGTGGCAACACTTTTAACATTAACTAAATAACACAGAGAGATTCGTTTATGAATGAAATAGATAAACAGCCTGTCGCAATTCATACAGAAGAGGAACAGGAGATTGATTTTGTAGAATTGGCTCAGAAAATATGGCCGGAACGAAAACTGATAATTAAAGTATGCGTTGCGGCACTAGTGTTTGGACTGGTGGCTGCTTTCAGCATACCGAAGGAATATACGACATCTATAACATTGGCACCAGAAGTGGGAGGAAAAGGTGGTGCAGGAAATTTGGGGGCTCTTGCCAGTTTGGCAGGTATCAATTTAGGTTCTGGTGCGGGTGAAGAGGCTCTTTCGCCGGATCTCTACCCCGATATTGTAAAATCGACCCCCTTTTTACTGGATCTTTTTCCGGTTAAGGTAACTCCTCTGGAAAATGGGAAATCACTTACTCTCTATGAATATATGGACAAACACCAGCGGGCTCCCTGGTGGGGGGTGATTACCTCTGCTCCTTTCAAAGCAATAGGTTGGATTTCTTCTTTGTTTAAGGATGAAGTAAAGACTTCGGGCGACACAAAGCCTGATGCATTCAGACTGACTAAAAAGCAAGCAGATATAGCTAAAGGAATAAGCGATCGCATTATTGCCAGCGTCGATAAAAAAAGCGGGGTAATATCTTTAAGTGTTACGATGCAGGATCCTTTGATTTCTGCCGCTCTTACTGATACGGTGATGCAAAACCTGCAAAGTTACATTACTGAATACCGCACCAACAAAGCCAAGCGGGATTTGGCTTATACAGAAAAACTATATAAAGAGGCACAACAGGATTATTACACGGCACAACAAAAATATGCCAACTTTGCGGATTCCAATCTGGATATTGTACTTACGGGATACCGTACCCGGTTGGAGCGTCTGCAAAACGAAGCGACATTGGCCTACGGTTTGTATAACCAGATTTCGCAACAATTGCAACTTGCCAAAGCCAAAGTACAGGAGGTAACTCCGGTTTATACGGTTGTACAACCGGCTTCCGTACCCTTGGAACCTGCCTCACCCAATAAGCCTATGATTCTGATTGGATTTATCTTTATGGCCTTTGTAGGGTGTTTGGGATGGATTTTTTACTTTAAAGACTTACTTAATAAGTTTAGACAGTCAAAATATCAGAACAACCAATAGCTAACAATCTGAATATAAATCATTTTAAAGTGATGGATTGTACGCAATGCTGCTCATTAAGATTATATTTCACATAAACAACCGATTGATAAAACTAACAATGTGTTATAGAACATGTGAAATTAGTTTGGTAGTATGGAAAAGAGGTGTATATTTGCAATAGATATAAGACACGGTACTACAGT
>CAZBYL010000096.1:0-3701 GCA_964496275.1 uncultured Synergistaceae bacterium
ATTAAACAAAAAGCGATATATTCTTTTTGAATATACCACTTTGTCAACAATCTGATATTAGCAAATATATTTGCTAATATTTTAAATAATGCATTAGTGATTATCTTATGATTTTCAATAGATATATCATACATATCTATTGAATCCAAAATAATAGTATAAGTATCTATTCCATCGAATGAATAATCCACGTTAAATACTCCACTACTTTTTTCTTGCAAATCAATTAATATATCACCACGCATATATGCTTTATAAGCATGAACCGTTGCAAAAGAATTTTCTAGTAATGCTGCAATAAACTCTGCAAACCTACGTGATAAACTTGTAGCAACAAAATTTATTTTTATATTATTTCCACATATTTTGGAAATAATCATTTCTTCTTTTTCATTATTATATCTAGGCAAAGAAATTTGCTTCGTTAAAGATTCATTATAAAAATCTGATATCAAAGTGTCTATCTTTACTTTATCCCCGGAACACTCTTCTAATATTTCTTCATCATATTCTCCTAATACATACTTAGCCATAATTTCTGAAGAAATTAATCCACTTTTTGAACAATTAAAAATCATTTTGTCTAATTTTTTAAAATCTTCAAATTTAGTTTTTAAAATTTCAACAGCTAAAATAGCATCTACTTGTAAAAGATGTTCTTCTTCATCATCTTTAGAATAAGTAATATTTTTTTCTAACAATATACTAACTAGCATATTTTTTACATAAACCCACTGAGTAACTAATTCTACATTGCCCGAGCAAAGTTCCAATTCTATAATTCTACCAAGTATTTTTATGGATATTGGTTCTAATTCATTCTCTTTTAAAAATAAATCAACAAACAAGGTCACAGCTGCTATATAATAATTCTTAGCAGCATATGGCAAACCTATAGCATCAAAATTAGCTGCAATATTTACATATGTCTCAACCAATTTTCCACTTGTTTCTTCTTTATATAATAAAGTTAAACATTTACCTAAAAGATTGATAGCTTCATAATTTTCATTATCTTGAGATAGTAATTTAGCTCTATTTAAATACATTTGTGCTCTTTGTATATCGCCTTTTCGTGTTGTAAGATTATCAGTTATTAGATCGTATAGTTCAACAAAAATTTTATTACCTTTAAATACAGGCAATAAATTTTCAATCATTTTGGCTACAACAATAAAATCATATTCTTTATATTTTGTTGCTTCTTTAACTATATCAATTAAATTATTAAACTGATCATTAATATCTTCTTCCAGAAAAATCCTAATAAAACTTAATCTTGTTTTTGCTTTTAATTGTGTAACCACACTTTTTGAATTTTCTTTTTCAATTAAAAGACTTAACAAAAAATCTGTCTCTTCTTTTAAAGCATCTTTATTTGTTTTTCTAGCAAATGCTAATGTCCATAAATTTGCTAATTCTAATATTTCATCAATATTTTTTTCTTTAATCACTTCGTCTTGATATTCTTTATAATATTTCTAGAAATTAATATCATCATTTATCCACCAATGATAATACCATGCTAAATCATATAAAATCTCTTTTTGAGCAACAGAATTATTCTTTTCTTTAGCTAACCTAAGTGCTCTACTAAATTTATCTGTAACAATTACCTCATTTTCCTCTAGATCCCTGCTTAAGATTGCAGACTCAATCGATAAATCAATTACTTCTTGATTTACTATTTTCTGGGCAGAATAATCATCCAGTTTTTTTTGTATTTCCTCTATACGTATTTGTTTCTTTAAATCATTTGGTCCAATTTGATTTTCTTGTAATGGTTGAGTAATGTTTAATATTTTTGTTAAATCTATATTCTTAGGTTTTAATGCCTTATCTAAAATCCATGTTTTATCAAAAATTATTATTTCTAAACCTGTTTCTTTCTTTTTGTTATCCTGATATTCTAATCTTTTGTCATTTTTAATAGACTGATTTGTAATGAAAAAGATTTTTTTATATTCCCTATTTGTTCCTATTATTTTCTTTATATCGCTATCACATTTTTCTTTCCATTTTTTCTTTAAACTTATTGCAAATCCCCATTTTTCATTTGTTTCATTTAAACCATACAACCAAAATTTTTGAATATCAGCAGAAACAGGATAATTTTCTGTATCTACCTTTCCATCTCCACCACCAGCTGGTCCAGTTTCTTCTATTAAGTTCGGACACACTTCGTTTTCTAGTAACTTCCTAATAAAATTCTCAAAGTCAAAATGTTTATTTTCTTCTGATAATCTTGATAAATAAAAATCCAACAATTCTCTAGGACAATTAGTTTTATCTACAATTTTTGAGTCAGAAAATTGATTTGGATGTAGTTTCTTTAATAATTCTCTTGGTTCCATAATGTTCCTTTCAATATTTAAATTTTTTATTGATTTTTATTATATCACAAACTACTTATTTACTCAATTTAGTGATTATCTATTTAATATTTTTTTTTCAAGTATTTCTACTACTTTTTTTATATCATTGTGTGAATTTAAAATATAATAATTCTCCGTTGTTTCTACCCTACTATGACCTAATATTACTGATATATCTTTTATTTCACAACCATTTCGTAAACTAATTGTTGCAAAACTACCTCTTAAATCATAAAATCTACAATCTATTCCTAATTCATGATGAATTATTTTAAAAGGATATTTTATAATATCTGTTCCAGAGTATGTTCCATCTTTTCTTGTAAATACCATTTCAATTTTATTATGTTTAGAATTATTTTCAATCACTTTATATTCTACCAACTTACCGTACTTGCTTTTTACTTCTTCCAAAGCATAATATTTATACTTCTGTCCATATTTTTTCTTATATTTATTTTTTAATTTTTTATAATCGCACAATATTGAATATAAATTATCACAAATATAAATCTCCCTTTGACTACCTGTTGTTTTAGCAGTTCCTAAATACCATCTACTTTTTTCTTCTTTATATTTTGCATATACAGTTTTATTTATTTTAATAATTCTGTTATCTAAATCAATATCATTCCAGGTTAAAGCAAACACTTCTCCCGTTCTCATACCAGTATAACAAGCAGTAAGAAATGCACATACAAATACTCTATTATTCTTGAATCTATTTAAGATTATCTCTATTTCTTGCTTGGTATAAATATGGCCTATATCGTTTTTTTAGTTCAAATGATAATACTCTAGGTATTTGCAAATCTCCGGCTGGATTATTTTTTATAAATCCAAAATAATTTGTTGCATCTCTTAATGAACTTTTAATAACTTTTTGATAGTTTCTTAATGCTTCTTTTGTACTAGATGTTTGATATAACTTTAATAATGTTTGATTTAAAATATATGGTGTTAAAGCTGATAATTTATAATTACCTAGTTCTTTTTTTATATTACTAAATGATTCTTTATATCTCTTTGCTGTAGAATATTTATTATTTATTTCAAAATATTCTTTCATCCAATAATCTAAATAATCTTCATATATCATATTACACTCTATATCTGTTATTCCATTAATAAACTCATCATAAGCTTTTTGACCTGCAATATAAGCTTCATTTTTTGTCCTAAAACCACTTCTAGTTATTTGCTTTCTTTTTCCATTTACATTTCCTGCTTCAAAGCAATATTGATATACATTACCCCTTTTTCTTATATTAATCATTTTTTTCTAACATTCCTTTCTTACTCACTTCGTTCGTACTCAAGGCACAA
>CAZBYL010000097.1:0-3616 GCA_964496275.1 uncultured Synergistaceae bacterium
AATGGAAGAGCACGTAAAGATTCCCTGCTTCGGCGGGGAATTTTCGTTTTTTGGGGCTTATTCTTCTATTCTTATCCTGGACATTTTTCTTATGATGAATTCCCGCTGGGCTTTGCGCAGGTAGCAGTAGGCTATCAGGGCTGAGGCTCCTTGCGGGGATTTTGTGTATTTTATGGGCTTTACTGTTCTTTCTGTGAAGTCGCCTTTTGTGTCTTTGTAGCGGAAGTGGATATTTCGCCCTGTATCGAATGCTTTGTCTATTAGTTGTCTGTTTATGCCAGATCCGTCGCCGGTAGGCACACCTGGATTATCTTTGTGTACTTCCTTGTGGCACTCTTCACATAGGCATTTAAGGTTTTCGAGTTTGTTGCTTCCCCCTGTTGATAATTCCCTCTCATGGTGGACATGGAGGGGAAGCTCATTTTCTCCGCAGCTTTCGCATTCGTATTCCGCATTTTTTATTATTATTTGTTTGCGCTGTTCCCAGTCATCCGGGTATGTTGGCCAGAATTCATTTATGAAGATGATGCGCATTAGTTTGTCCGGCGTAAGGGGGTTCTGCAGTGTTTTTAATTGTTCGTCAGAGGTAATTTGATGCAGTTTTTCTGTGTATGCGGCGTAACAGTCTTTGTGCACGAAGAGACCGTTGGATAATCTGACACGTTCTTCGCCTTCTACAGGGTTTAGGCAGAGGATGCATTTGTCTGTTCCGGCAAGCAGGCGAAGCTTTGATATAAAGGCGGCGTATTTTGTTCCCTGCGCTTGGTTGAGCAGGTATGTATATGGGCTGTATTTATGCTGTTTGGAAGCGAAGGTGTATTTACCGCTTCCGCAGTCGGCAGGAAGCGTTGACGGATAGCAACCCGGTGTCGTTGGGCGAAGTCTGGGTTCGGGAATATTACTGTATGCTGCTGTGTGTCCCGTTATTGCCTCAGAGGACTTTACTGTATTTGACGTCTCTTTTATTACAGGAGGTCTTATAGGAGCAGGCGGCTTTACCGGAGCAGGAGATGGCTTCGGTGTGTCTTTTTTGGGGATTCCTTCGGGTGTCAACACGTCTTCGGGTTTGGCTGTTGGCTGCGGAAGGGTTGGTTTTATAGGTCTATGATTGGTTGCTACAAAGTAGATTATGAAGACAACGACTATTGCTAGGATTATGTACACCGTAAAAACCTCCTGTCTTTAAAAGTCATTTGAAACTGCTTTATCATATTTAATCTTTCTTTCTTTTTGAGCGATAGTAAGATTATTATTCCAAAGCATTGCATATTTTTTAGTTAGTGGAATAGATACAATAGATAACCTTCTGATGTCGAAGATATGATCAGATATGTAAATAGTGGCTTTTATCTTTTCACTGTGCCACTCGGCAATATGAGTGGAGTTTTGGGTTTTATTCCATGAGTCTATATATGGATTCCTACCCCATCTGCTCTGGAAATATTCTTCTACTTTTTCTATATTCTTATCATACTCATTTTTATTGCAATATTGTATGTCTACACGAAGCAGTCCGGTCTCCGGTGTACAATAATATTTTATCGATATTAACTCAGCGTCTCCAATTTTTAATTTTTCAAAGGGTAGTCTATATACATCGTATTCATACTCACTACTACATAGTGCAGATGGAGATATGTCCATTCGAGAATATAATTCTCGTCCTTCTTCTGAGATTTTTTCTATGTAATTTTCATTTAGTTTATCTTTTTTTACCGGAGTATTATTCCTATGGATTTTTATTACCTCTCCCCATTTAAATTTTCGAAACCCACTAGGAATGTTTTTTTGAAATTCTATTGTTGGCGGTGACGGAGCAAAATATTTATCATATGTCCCATTTGCTATTTCTTTTGCTTTTTGTTCGTACAATGGTTTCATTTCTTCTTCTGTGGCTATGCGCCACGTGCCTATTGTGTTTTCTGAATTAGGTTCTTGAGATATATGCCTTATGCTTGTGTATATAATAGGAATAAGTAAAAATGCAAATAGCAACACAACAACTTTTGTTTTGTCCATTTACATATCTCCTGATTATTAATATATTATCCAGCTTTAGATTTTAGTAAATCAATTAGCTGTTTCTTTTCCGCAGTATAGTTAAAAACATCCCGACGCTTTTCAGCTGGCATTGATGCCATCATTGAGGCCACAGATTCTATCATTGGATCTGTGTAATCTAACTCCGTACCAACTCTGCCCGATAACCCCAACTCATCAGCTAAAAGCTCTACAGGGCTCACTCCACATTGTTCCGCTATTTGTAAAATTATTTCAAGAGGAAAATTTCTTTCACCATTTTCATATTTATTGTATGTAGGCTGTGGAATTTTACAGAACTCAGCAAAATTTGATTTATTCATGTTTTTTAACTCTCTGAGTTTTATGATTCTCTCTCTGATACTCATCTCTCCACCTCCTGTGACTATTATTCCATTTAGAAATAAAAAGTCAATTATACGTTTGGATTAAAATATTCCATATGTATTGACATTTTCGGCAATTAATCGTATACTCTTTTTAGATTAAATATTCTGTTTGGAATTTTTAAGCTTGATAAATTTTTATACAAGGAGGTGATTTATATGCAGATTGATTGTGTAAAGATTAGAAGTAAACGTGCAGAATTAAAGCTATCACAAGCAGAAGTCGCAGATATTTCTGGTATTTCGCAGACGCACTACTCTTTTATTGAACAAGGCAAAAGGATTCCACGTCTGGATGATTTATCTGGCATAGCATACGCTCTTGGTTTGTCTATTTCTGAAATACTTATTGAATCCCAAAACCCTCCTGTACCCCGGAAGGTGGCGGCGAAGCTGCGGAAGTCCGGGGCGATGAGTCCCTGCACTGCGGGGATTTAAAGGAAAAGAATGTGATAAGGCTGGAGCTGGTGATCCGGCAGGAAGGGGTGGATGTTATGGGCATGAATTGTAATTGTGCAGTAGAGAATGAGATTAGAGTGGCTCGGGTGGTGTCTCTCGGCGGTGGGTCTGCTTTCGAGGTGTCGGGGCGTACTCCGGAGGTGCGAACGAAGGTGGAGTTGGAGAAGTTTTTGGAGGAACTCAAGAATACGGTTTTGAGTTCGTTTAGGCTGGATTAGGGGGAGGAATTAAGATGTCAGTAATATCAGGTAGCCTTGTTGATGTGGATATTCATGAAGATGGCAGAATTTTTATTCGTATAAATAGAGCTTTTGACTCGATGAGTTCTGCTGAGTGTGTGTCTTCTGAAGTCCGTTGGATTTGGGAACGCTATGTTGAACCGCTCAAAGCAGGGATGTATGTTGTTGGCACCCCAATTCGGGAAAAGAATCTAATAGAGAGCGTGCAGTGTAAGTACAGGGACGAAACGAGCGACAAGTGCTCGCCTTATCCCGGCAATTAAAATATGGGGAAGGTATCACTGTGATGAGCGGTATGTTTTTTTATATGAGCAAAGAGGAAGTTCAGGCGGAATATAAGGGGATTATTGCGAAAATCCGTTCCCATCTTGCGGAGATGGATGAGGCTATGGCGAAGCAGAATAATTGTAATTTAGTACGCGCAGTTTTTCCGCTTTCGATGGAATCGGAAAAGTTGTCCGCTTTGGAGCGTTTTGCGCCGCTGCCGTTTGA
>CAZBYL010000098.1:0-3595 GCA_964496275.1 uncultured Synergistaceae bacterium
CTGTAGTTGTATCGTTTTTTACTTCTTTGTGCAGTGATTTGAGGCAGGTGCGGAGCAATGCCTCTACAGCCATTAGTTCGTCGGTGTCAAGGCTACTGCCGTCATATGCCGGCTTGTAACTGTTTTGGATTGGCTAGAATAGGCTACCAGTCCCTACACCATTCTTTACGCTTTTTCATTTTTATCTAATTTTTTATATAAACTAATATAATCATCGAAGAGCATTTCGTATTTTTTATTATGTATTTCTTTCAGTGTCGCAATTTGCAGTTTATATTCATCAATTTTTTCTTCGTAGCGATCGATCTTTTTACAAAGTTCACGTTTTAGTTTTCTATATTCAATCCACAACGAAATCAACAACGATGTACTTGTAAAAGAAAGCCATATCATAAAGTCAAAAAAATTTTCGCTCATTTGTCATGTCCTGAGAACAGCTTAGAACTTTCTTATGTTGCTGATAGAATCAATGTATTCTTCTGTCATATGTTTTTTCAGTTGTTTGGAGAAGTAAAAATATAGGATAAAAATAGAAATAAGTGCCGAGACGATTGTTAGCGGTGTACGAGTTGCAATATTACTAATTACATATATGATGGCGTCAATGCTGAGAACGATGTACATTTTTCTACGTGTCGATATTTTACCAGTAAAAAGACGCGGTATCATACCAACCATCAAATACGCACCAATACTGCCTAGCAAAAACATTAGAATATCCCATAATTTTGCCATAACAATATATCCTCCCTACAGAATACAGACACAAGAAATATATATCCTGTTTAAAATGAATTTTGTTCGGAGAGCTAGTTTTGCTAGGATATATGTAGATTATGCCGTTTGGTCTATTATTTTAGTATCTTCCAGGTAGCTCTGACACTCTGCCAGGTCGTCTTGGAGCCTCTCTCTCGTTTTTTCGTCCATGAGTGGGGCTTCTTTTTTTATGCGTTCGCAGAGGATAGGCACAAGGGCTTTTGCAGGCAGGTCTTCTATTGTGACGCGTGTTTGTTCTTGCGGTCGGGGCTGCTCCTGCAATTTGTGTGATGCCCGCCCATCGGCGAGTTCTGCTTTTATTTCTGATTCACTTAACCCAAATTCATCTCGGACAAGCTCAAGTGGATTTACTTCAAGCGCTTGAGCTATTTTTACGATTGAAGAAATCGGCGCTTCACGTTTATCCATTTCATATAACCTCAAACTAGACTGAGGTACGTTTGCAATATTGGCAAGGGCATTGACGCTCATGTTTTTTATATTACGTATTCTTTTTATCTCTTGCCCTATACTCACTTTTTCACCTCCCCACTGTTTCTTATTATTCCATTTAATAATATTTTGTCAAATATTCATTTTGGATAAATTACCCAAAATGGCTTGACATTATTCAATTTGATAATATACTACATATAGTTACTCATTTTGAATAACAGTGGGGAGAGCAAACATGAAAAAAACAAATGAATCTAAGAATACTGAAAACACGGAGAGTGACACACTCATTTGTGAGTGTGATTCCTCTAAGAAAATGAGTCGCGAAGAGCTCGATAAGTTTCTCGGTGCCGAGTGTCTAAGTGAGTTGCGTGTCAGGATTTATGATTTTTGTGATGGCAAGATGCAGTTTTATGCCTTTGAAAATGGTTTTGCTATGAAAAATATTTCTTTAACATGCGATCGTGATTATGCAACAAATTTAATCGCCGAGACTATTCATAATTACATGTTGGATAGTTTTCTGGGGTCTTTTTTTGAGAAACAATTTGCTTGCTCTTTGACTGCACTAACTGGATTTACCGTTCCTACTCCTAAACGCTGGGATGAATTAAAGCTGGAGAATTGTAGAGACCGAGCAGTAATTGAATTACGCAGAATGGAAGCGAAAGTTATGCTCGACAATTTCGTTGTAATGGAGCGTGAAACAAATTGCCCTGCCTGGGGTGATGAAGAAGAATCTTAGGAAGTTTGGCAATGTTGTTATTAAGGGGAGGTGATTTTATGATTGATATTAAGCTGATGCGCTCGCTTCGGCTTGAAGCGAGACTGACGCAGATGGATATGTCGGAGCGTACGGGGATTTCGCAGACGCATTATTCGTTTTTGGAGAAGGGCAAGCGTATCCCGACTATTCCATACCTTGAGGCTATCGCGTCTGTGTTTGGAATGACGGCAAAGGATTTTATGATTGAGGACGCAAACCCTCCTGTCTCCCGGAAGGTGGCGGCGAAGGTGAAGGAGCTGCGGAAGTCCGGGGCGATGAGTCCCTGCACTGCGGGGATTTAGGGGCAGCAGAGACAAATGTTATAAGGCTGGAGCTGGTGATCCGGCAGGAAGGGGTGGAGGTTATGGGCATGAATTGTAATTGTGAGATGGGAAATGAGATTAGAGTGGCTCGGGTGGTGTCTCTCGGCGGCGGGTCTGCTTTCGAGGTGTCGGGACGCACTCCTGAGGTGCGAACGAAGGTGGAGTTGGAGAAGTTTTTAGAGGAGCTGCGGGATACGATTTTAGGGTCGTTTAGGCTGGATTAGGGGGGTGAAATATGGAAAGTACAATTTTGGGTGAGCTAAAGCGTTTTCGTTATGTTACGGATAACGAGGAGCAAAAGAAAAATCTGGACGAGCTTGTCTGTCGGAAGAAGCTGTCCAGAAGAGACCTAGGGCTAATATTGAGGACTATCAGTCTAAATCCTGATATTTTTCTACCATACGATAGATGAAGTTCTTAACAGCTCCCCATGTTTTAAGCTCCTCCGATTGTTCTGCGACAGGGAACTTCCCTGCCGACCCGATGTAATTAACATAGCCCCAGCATTGTAATCTTACGCGTCTGTTGTTATCAAGACCGGATAGCTCTAGTTCATAGCAATCATTAATTTTGAGACAGATAACATTTTCTAGGTCGCGCCGAGTGAGGTAATAAGAGTCGCCAAGTTGGGCACAACGTTCTTTAAGTCCTTTGGTCGGTGGAGTTTTTAAGGAAAGTTTTGCCATAAGGATACCTCCTTTTGTGGTTTTATCTGTCGATTGTAGCATAAGAGTAGAGATTAGGAGTGATGCGCGATATGTTTTTTAATATGTCAAAAGAGGAAGTTCAGGCGGAATATAGGGAGGTTATTGCAAATATTAGTGCCCAGCTTGTCGGCATGGAAGAGGCAATACAAAAGCAGGACAATATGCAATTAACCCATTCTGTGTTTTCAATTTTATTTGATACAGACAAACTCTCTTCATTGAATCGTTTTGCACCACTGCCGTTTGAATGTGGCGTACTGCTTTGTCCCGATAAGGAAGACGGTAAGGAGGAATAGGTTATGAGTGAATGTGTACGTGAGATCAGAAGAGATGATTTGGGAAGGTTGGCTCAGTTGCGCGTAATGTAATGGATTATATGGCCGTAGGGCTTGAGGATACTCAGTTGATTGCCACACAATGTATCACGTCCGTGAAAAATGTGCATTGTATCCAATGCACATTGAGAAAGAAGTTCGATTGTAAAAACAATGAGCAGCTTGTAAATATATACCGAATTGCGGAAGCGTAGTGCTTAGCTGTTTTCCTCTGCGCTGTATTACGACTACGGCGCAGAGGAGACGCAAACA
>CAZBYL010000099.1:0-3360 GCA_964496275.1 uncultured Synergistaceae bacterium
CCTCGGCGTTATATCTGTTCACTCCCATCGTTGTACCTCCTCAATCTTTTTTATATTATCGTGAACAAAAAATTATCCTCAGCTTTTTGACTTTCATACACTTTTCCAATATACTTCCTACACAAAACCTGACGATAATAATTATGAAATCTTTATTATCGAAGGCCATGAAAAGGAGGTACATATGGAACCAAAAATTGCTGAGGCTCTTTCAAAAATCAAAGTCTGTTGGCAGAATAATGGTCTTTCCATTAATCCAAGCAAAACAGCCGCCATCAATGCCATGGTTCGTTTTCTTGACGAAAACCAGCTCGATTATTCTCAAGAGCTTGCACTTGAATGGCTTGAGACGAGCAAATATCGCTTGCCAAACAGGGAATATTACAAAGCAAGACGTGCTCTGTACGAATTTAATGACGTTATCGTAACCGGTAGCATATCTGGGAATTACAAATACGAATTAACTCCCTATGATTCTCTTCCTGAAAGCTGGCGGAAATGCATCGATGCGTATCAGCAGGCACGCCTTTCTGTCAGTACACCAAGCTGTGCTTCACACCAGGCAGAACAAGTAGTCAATTTCGCCGTGTTTCTGGAAGGTTCCGGAATCCATAACGAGAGCGGTATTACTGGAAAGCTCGTTGCTGAATATCTGAGTCAGGAACGAGTATCCAAAGGGATGTACAGCGGCGTTGTGGCAATGCGCTATTTTCTTCAGCATTTATCCGATAATAACATTGTTCCTTCACATCTCCCCCTTGCTGCTACATCACCAGTACAAGCCAGCGGACTGGGGTATGCATTAGAAAATATTGATGTTATTAAGATTGGCGAACTCTCGAACGATGAATTTCAAGAGCGGCTCTCACCGGAGGAATATTGGAAAATGTCCCTCAAAATGATCAAAAACCTTACAGGGAAGTTGAAGCATTCCGAAAAAAACGTGAGAGATGCCTATACGGTACATTTGCAGATGCTTTATGTGTTGCTTTCTGAGCTGAAGGCCGATTACTCGCCGTCGGTTTCTGCATACTGGGTCAGTTTGATGGATGGTTTTCCTTCATTTAGAGGTTTTTCCGAAGCAAGGAAACATTGTATGGATGCGTTCTCTGTCTACTGCAAGCATGGAAATGTATTTCAGACAAGAAAGATACCGCACATATACAGACCAGATGTAAAAATGGCAAAGCTCAGCGACTGGTCAAGGGACATCGTGCTGAAATTCTCTGAGGATGATGTCAAAGACAACCTGTCCCAGTCAACTGTGGAAACCCATCGTTCTGGGGCTGTATCGTTTATGCTCTTTATGGAACAGAACGGAATCTGTTCGCCGGATATGATAACACCGGCACTTGTCAAAGAATACAACAATGCGGTTGCAGCTATGTCATGTAATGGAAAAAACAATTACCTCTATGGTGTAAAGAGTTTTCTTCGCTTTATGTTTTCTGCCAGCTATACGAATAAAGATCTCTCAAGGTGCATGCCATCTCACAACGCGATTTCAAGGCGAATTGTCGAGATTCTGCCAGCCTCTTATATCGAGATAATTGAGCAATATTGCGAGAACGCCCAAACGCCTATGGAGTTACGTGACGCAGCGATTTTGTCCCTCGCACTCTACATGGGACTTCGAGGGATAGATATCATCAATCTCAAATACAGCGATATAGATTGGAAAAACATGACGATATCTATATCGCAGCAGAAAACGTATCGTCCTGTTGTTCTGCCGGTATCACTCCTTATCGGAGATCGCATCAGGAATTATATTCTGAACGGCCGCCCCAAAATTCCCAACGGATATGTATTTCTGTCCCACACAAGTCCATTTTCCAATTCCGGTGGGACGCATATCTGCATCGACGCCTTAAAGAGAGCGACTGAGGGAAAATACGGAAGTTTCCATATATTACGAAGGACATTTGCTTCCAGGCTCCTTGCAACAGGCAGTGATACGAGTACTATAAAGGACTCGCTTGGTCATTCGGATTACAGCAGCGTGGACAGATATCTTTCTACGGACAAGGCCAACGAGAGGCTTTGCTGTCTTCCTATAGAAAGGACGGTGATGCGCAATGAAACCTCAGCGTAATTATTCTTATTCAAGCAGTCTGGCCCCACACATAAGAGGACTGATTGCAGAAAAACGCGCTTCTGGATTCGCATACAGTTCAAATTCCGATGTCCTTAAGGAAGTTGACACATTCTGCATAAACAACCGATTTTATGATACGACCGTTACAAAAGAGTTTTCGGATGCCTGGTCGATTCAGCGGGAAACTGAAGGGCTGAATGCGAGATATATCAGGGTAAGCGTCCTTAGGCAGCTGTCAAAATATATTCTTTCTCTTGGAGAAGAGGCGTACCTGCCTCAGTTGACACAGGCTACCACCTCGAAGAACCCTCATATTTTCACAGCTGACGAGCGGCTGGAATTCTTTAACAAGCTTGATGGAATGCCTCCAGCCAACGGAAAGACCGGACTACGTTTTAAAGAGGAAAGCAAAGTCTTATTCAGATTATACTATTGTTGCGGCATGAGACTTTCAGAGCCGCTTGCCCTAAGATGGGAATACATAGATTTTGACGAATCCTCAATCCATATATTTCACTCAAAAGGAGATAAGGATCGTAAACTCTGGGTCACAGAGGATATCATGTCTTTACTGAACCTTCATCTGAATGATATAAACTTTGATACTCTCTGCATCCATATATATGGCAAGGGACGCAAAGAACGCGATGTTGCAATAAGCAAAAATACGGCGACACATCTTCGCAAATACATGAACATGTATCATCCTTCCACATCCGATAACCCGGAGGGCTGGCTTTTCTATACTGTAATCAAAGGGAAACTTGATCATATAAGTACAGCCACAATCAGACGAATCGTCAGAAAGTATGCGGATGAATTGAGAGCTCAGGGGAAGACCATTCCCGAGAGAGTATACCCTCATCTTCTCAGGGCTGAACGTGCTACCAATCTCTACCAGGAAGGCGTAGATCCATTGATGATAGCGACATTTCTCGGTCATGAGCAGATAGAAACAACGCGAATATATGCTCTTCCCTCTATTGACAAAATGCGCGAAGCGATGGAGAAGGTTCAGCCTGCTCCATCGGCAGATACAGATGACATCACTCCGATTGCAAATGATGAGGAAGCAATGGCCAGACTTTGTGGTCTCAGATAGATTATTGGACATCATCTAAAAAGTATTATCCTCAACTTTTCTATGAAACTTTGGGATTTTCTCATGTTTAGAAAAAAGCTGAGGATAATTTTTTGTTCACGATAATACAAAAAAGACTGATGAAGCGGCACTGAGTCCAGCTTTGGGCTTAGTGCTGTTC
>CAZBYL010000100.1:0-3025 GCA_964496275.1 uncultured Synergistaceae bacterium
CCGTTGATAAAAGCAACGGCAAAATTATATCCTCGGTCTCGGCAATCAATCCGCAGACAAGCTGCGGCGCGGACGTAATATCCCGCATAAGCTGTATCAGCGACGACAACACCATGCTGGAAATACTCAGATTCGCGCTTGTTAAGCAGCTTAACAAAATGATACTTGAGATTATAAATGAAGCAGATTTGGAAATAGCCAACTTAGAAAATATAGTTGCGGCAGGCAACACGACAATGGAGCATATATTACTCGGCATCTCTCCCGTAAGTATAGGAAGATACCCATTTACCCCGCAGTTTAGGAACGGACAGAAGGTTAAGTGCAAGGACGTAGGCTTTTCGTTCTGCCCTGATGCGGAAGTATGGGTGATGCCTAACATTTCGGGCTTTGTCGGAGGGGATATCGTAGCGGGAATAGTCTATTCCGCCCTCTGTGCGTCAAAAGAGCTGTCGCTGCTTCTGGACATCGGCACAAACAATGAGATGGTGCTCGGTTCTTCCGATTACCTTGTGTGCTGTTCCGCTGCGGCAGGCCCCGCTTTTGAGGGAGCAAAAATAAGCGCCGGAATGCGCGGCGCTCGCGGCGCCATAGAAAAAGTATCTATCGGAGCAGATGATATAAAACTGTCTGTAATAGGGGATACCGTACCCAAGGGAATATGCGGTTCAGGACTTATTGATATCACATCGGAATTAGTCAGAGTCGGAGTCATAACCGCAAACGGAAAATTCGCCAAAAAAGATAACCTGCCCGAATGTAAGTGGAAAGAGCGGCTTGTCGCGGGTGAGTCATCCAAAATGAAATTTATCCTTGCTTACGAAAATGAGCATGGAGTACATCCCGAAGTCGCCCTGACTCAAAAAGACGTGAGAGAGGTGCAGTTGGCAAAGGGAGCCATCGCGGCAGGAATAGAAATCATGCTTGCCGAGCTGGGTAAAGATATATCGGATTTGGACAGAGTGTACATCGCGGGAGCTTTCGGAAATTACATAAACTTGGAAAGCGCAATGAATATCGGCATAATTCCCGCAATACCCAAATACAAGGTTGTGCCTCTCGGCAACAGCGCGGGACTTGGCGCGTGCCTTATGGTAACGAACGAAAAGAGCAGGGAGTCAGCCAAAGAGGTCATTGACACCGCAAGCAACATAGAGCTTGCTCTTCATCCTAAGTTTCAGGATATTTTTGTAAAGAACATTTCTTTTTAGAGCGCTCAAATAAATATATACGCAAAGGGGTGTAAATATGTGCATACTTACATTGGATAAAATTAATTTCACGTATGAAGATCTTGTCAAGAACATGGCAAAGAAGAAAAGCGTCTCAAAAAGCATGCTGAAAATTGTGAAAGAGGCCTATGATGAGAGCATCGAGCTTGTAAAGCCACGTTCTCTCATAAAGTTTTTTTCGGTGGAAGAAATAGAGGAAGACGGAGGCATCGTTACCCTTGCCGATGAAGCCGAAAAATCAAAAAAATACAAGCTTGAGATAGGCAGAAGCGCGGGGCATTTATACCCTGCAAGCTCCGTTGCGATGATTCTCAGTACCGTCGGCGCCCCTATTGTCGCGGCAATGGCAAAAGCGAGTGAAAGAGAAGATTATATACGTATGTACTACATTGACGCCTTTGCGGTCAGAGCCCTCGGAGAAATGAACGACTATCTGCGCTCTTACCTCGAAAAAAAAGCCGACGAAAACAACGTAGGCATAGGTCCCTTCATGCAGCCCGGAGCTGTGGCTGGCTGGGGAGTGGAGGGGCAAAGAGATATCTATACAATTCTCGACGGTAAAAAAATAGATTTGGAAATCAATAATGCCCATTTTCTGATACCAAATATTTCAGATTCTGCTATAGTTGGTATGGGAGATGATTACAGTGCGAAGCGAGTAGGGTCAATGTGTCACGAGTGTCCGAGGATTAAAACATGCCTCTGGCGCAGAGAAAATGTAAGTGATTAGGCAGTAAGTCAGCAATCAATAAGGGGATGGAATGTGTATGAATGCAGGTGATACAGTTTTTATCATGATATGCACGATCTTCGTGTTCTTCATGACTCCCGGGTTGGCAATATTTTACGCGGGGCTGGTAAGGAAAAAAAATGCGGTTGGCATAATGGAGCATTGCTTTATTGCAATACCAATAGTAAGTATTATTTGGGCGATATGCGGTTTTAGTTTGGCTTTCGGCACAGATATGGGAGGTTTTTTAGGCGGGTTTGATTTTCTGCTAATGAAAAATATCACCGTATCAGGCAACCCCTCTGTTGCGCCAAACTTGCCCTTTATTCTGTTCTTCGTCTTTCAGCTTGCTTTTGCGATAATAACGCCCGCTCTGATAGCCGGTGCGGTTGCCGAGAGAGTCTCTCTCCGCGCATACTGCATTTTCATAGGGCTATGGTCTCTTGTAGTGTACTCGCCCGTAATACACATGGTTTGGGGCGGCGGAATACTTGCGCAAATGGGAGTTCTTGATTTTGCGGGAGGACTTCCGATACACTTAAGCGCGGGAGCATCATCCTACGTTGCAGCGAGAATGTTGGGTGCAAGAATAAATGACGACAGCACCCCCTGCAACATGGCTTATGTCGCGGCGGGAACAGGAATCTTATGGGCAGGGTGGTTTGCCTTCAACGGAGGCAGCGCGCTTGCGGCAAACTCAAACGCGGCTCTTGCCATAGCAAACACTCTTCTTGCCAGTGCCTCGGGAGCTTTCGGATGGCTGCTTCTGAGCCGGAACTCGCAGAAAAAAATAACACTGCTGGATACTCTCATCGGGGGAGTCGCGGGGCTTATCGTCATAACGCCGATGGCGGGATACGTTGACCCGATAATGAGCCTTCCCGTAGGAATAGTCGGAGCTATGGCATCCTTCCTTGCCGTCCGTTTCAGAATAGCACGTAAGCTGGACGACACACTGGACGTTTGGGCTCTTCACGGAGTCGCCGGAGCTTTGGGAGTGATACTTGCCGGAGTATTTGCAAATCCCGACTTCGCATCAAGCGCGGGAATCATGTACGGCAAC
>CAZBYL010000101.1:0-2803 GCA_964496275.1 uncultured Synergistaceae bacterium
CAGAATGCCTGTAATGTTAAGAGAAGAGGATGAAAAATTATGGTTAGACAATAAAACTGATTTATCTTATATACTTTCTCTGCTCAAACCTTATGAGTCGGATAAAATGAAATGCTATGCGGTTACTTCATCTATGAATAATACGAATTATAATTCATCAGATGCAATTCTTCCGATAAAAGAAAATTAATTTTTGAAGAATCTTAGTAATAAAATCTCAGCGAGGCCATTATGCCATATTATCCACTGGAAACAGATATTAATATTGATTTGACACAGGTAGAAGACGTAGATGCAGCTAAGAAACAAATAGAAAGAACAATAGACTTGCATGTGTCATCAAATAAAAAGCAAGAAAGTTATTGTTTGTTTATTATGGCTAAAATCCCATATGCATGTTATCTGGGATATATATTGGGAAATAAGGTGAAGTCGGAAACTTTTCAATTTTTTAGGGATAAGCAGGACTGGAAATGGCGATTAGGACAATTTGGACATTTTGTAATTGTGAAGCCAACTGAAATAAGTACGCAATCACATGTGAATCTGCTAGTTGAGGTAAGTGGTAAGATTGATCAGACCTTAATCCTAAAGAATATGACCTATAGTGTACAGGCAGATAAACCTGGCTTCTTATTTTTGCAGAGTAGGGAGCAGTTGGTGGAGTTCCAAATAAAATTCAGAGAATTACTAAATGAAATAAGAGAGGCTAATAGCGAAAGTGTAACAATACATTTAGTATTAGCTGCACCGAATCCAATTACTTTTGAGGTGGGTAAATCTATAATGAAAAATATAGACCCTACAATATTGCTTTATGATAAAGTGGAGGGGCATTTGGGATATAAGAAGGTTATGTGCCTACATGAGAGAATTAAAAGGTAAAATAAATGGATAATATTTTAATTATAATAGCAATAACATTTTTGAGCGGGGCTTTGTTGAGCGGCTGTGTTGTAGTATTAACTGAATCCGGATGGCGCAAGAAATTTATTCTAGACATAAATCAAAAATTCAAGTACGAGCAACATATGATTGGGATGCAGATGAATCAAAACATAAGAAAATATAATATTCTGAAAAAGATTTATAAATTAATTCCAGATATCAAAATTATAGGGATTGGTCAAAATAAAAGGAACGAAGATTTGATTGTAGCAATAAATAAAGAGACACTTTATCTTTTTGGTGAACGATATCAGATACATGGTAATCTACCTAGGATTTATTTTAAAATATATGGTGGGGATAACTGTTACTCCGAAAAAAAGCAAATGAAAATAATAGATGTTTTTATGGAAGATAACAATATTGGAAATGGTTCTGTAGCTATAAACGCATTAATAAAAATGGAAAAAGAAATAGATTGTACACGAATTACCGGTATGCTATCATTTGTAGATGATGATCACGCTGATAGGAGAGATCACTTTTATCAAAAATTTGGTTTTGAAATTGTAGATTCTACGATAATTTTAGAATTATAAATATTTATTATGAGTCAGGTTTTATTAGGATTCTAATAAGTTTTTGATTTCCATAACCTTAAAAAGCTTCCGTATACTTAATATGAGTCATTGAAATAACAATTATATATAATATGTGTGGATCGAATATGTGAAAACACTATTCGATCCATTTTTCTACTCCGGAAAAAATTTATTTAATATATCTAAGGTCTCTTTTGCAGTGAATCCCCACAGTATAGAACTTAGAGCCTCAATCGCAGCCCGTCTTTTCCGGTAATAAGTCCTGTAAGAAATATTCTCAATATGCGGTTCCAGCTTTTCTAAGATTTCTTCTGCATTTTTCAGCTCCTGAGGGGAGAGAAAGGCATAATATAAAATCCAGTAATATTGCTCGCCATATTTATGGCTGGTTCGCAGTAAGTCCACGGAAGATTCCAACAGTTTCAGCATTTTATTGCTGCGTTCTATGCTCTTTGCCCGTTCCTCAATATTACTTCCGCCCAATTCTACTCCGGCAGCATAAATGGAATCCAGAAAATCATCTATGCTGGAACCATATTCCAACTGAAACTGTACCTCCAGTTGGTGTACCACCACCTTCAGGCTATAGGTTGCATCCCGGTAGCGGCGCAAAAATTGATAGGTGTCGTGAAAACGGGGATCTTCCTCCGGGGTAGGGAAATTCTTGCCCATATTATATACCTCCTATTTAAACCTCGTGTACCCGGGGCTTTAAGCCCCGGGTACACGAGTTTTAGATAGGAGGGAGATTCTATGGCTGAGAAAAAGAAAGACGAAGTAATAATCAGAAGCTCTGCGGCAGAATATCTCACTTATGTTGCTTCCGTTGGTGACAGTGCTGACAGCGTGGAAATGCGTTATGAGGATGAGAATATTTGGCTGACACAAAAAATGATGGCTGCATTATATGATGTAGATGTCCGAACCATAAACTATCATCTGAAAAAAATATTTGATGATGCCGAATTACAGGAGGATTCAGTTATCCGAAATTTTCGGATAACTGCCGCCGACGGCAAATCATATAACACAAAGCACTACAATCTTCAAGCAATTATTGCGGTTGGATTTAAAGTAAATAATCAACGTGCCGTTCGTTTTCGTGTATGGGCAAATCAAATTGTTGAGCAGTACACCGTCAAGGGATGGGCAATGGATGCAGAACGCTTGAAAAACGGTGGGAGCATTTTGACCGAGAAATATTTTGATGAACAGCTGGAAAAAATTCGTGAAATACGACTTTCGGAACGCAAATTTTATCAAAAACTCACGGATATTTATGCAACTGCAATTGATTATGATAAGAATGCAAA
>CAZBYL010000102.1:0-2766 GCA_964496275.1 uncultured Synergistaceae bacterium
GGCCACAGATAAACATGCGGTTGGCTCCGTTGATATTCAGCCACATCTTCCTTAAAGCCATTTCTCACAACTCCTTTTTGGTTGAGTATTAAAAGTTATAGCTTATTATGAAACACTGTTGCAAAAATATCTAAATATGTTATAGTTTGTAATATATAGAATATACAGTACTTTTAAATAAAGATACAGTCTCTTTTAATTTTGTTTATTTATGCGTACTTAAGTTTTTAGAAATAAGTATATTTTCTGTTATTTATTATATAGTACTAGCGGGTATTCAATTATTATTTAATCGGATACCCGCTGTGATGTTTCATTGGCCGTACAAAATTACCGATACAGATTTATTGCGAATAATACTATCTCCAATACGCTTCATTGAAGAAACAGAATTCCTTGCCAAGGCCTTTTTCGACAGCGCGGTCATAAAGGGTCTTGCCCCACGCGATATCGTGCAGAGGCATACCGCCTGTGACAAACATAATGATCTCCTCATCGCTCGAACGTCCCTTATCAAGTCCGTTCACAACGTCACCGAGGTTGCGTATATTTTTCTGGTCAAATTTTCCCGCCTGAATGGCAAGAAGCAGGTGGAATGACGGAGCTACTACGGATACAGCCTCAAGTCCCTTGGGATGTTCCGCGCCATCCGCAAGGAATGCCTGGTGCATCTTCCAGTTGTCGGCGAATACCGTGTTCTCGGAATATGCTTCGGGATCCATGTCTGCGTCTCCGGTGAAGATGACGAGAGTTCCCTTTTTGAGCCATTCCTTTTCTATGCGCGGAAATACGTTTCCGCCTGTTGCTATGGAAACTATGTCGGCTGCGCGGACGGCTTCCTCTATGCTTGTCGTAGCCGTGACGTTTATGTTCAGAGCCGCGCTCTCTTCCTTAGCCCACTGCTGACCTTTTTCAAGGTTGATGTCATAAAGCACCGCTTCTTCGATTGAGGGAACGGCTGTCTTTAGGGCAAGCAGTGCGCCTCTGTTGATAACGCCTCCGCCGATTACTCCGACAGTCTTCGCGCCTTTGCGTGCCAGGTGGCGTGCTATAACTCCGGGGACAGCTCCCGTGCGCATTGCGGAAATCTGGTTGCCGCTCATAATCGCAAACGGTGCGCCTGTGTCCGCATCATTAAGTATTGTTGTCAGTATGGAGCGGGGAAGGCCGCGTGCAGGATTGGCGGGGTTTGAACCGTACCACTTTTCACCACAGATTTTATACTTGCCGCCGAGGTAGCCTATCATGGACATGAAACGGCGGTCGGGTCCCGTTACGGGCATTCCTGGGAAACGCTCCTCTTCGGGGAAGTAGATCATCTGTCCGTGTTCATTCTGGAGAGGGCCGCCCATGAGATAGTCACCCTTGCCTATGAGACTGAAAACACCTTCGATAACATCGATACAGTCAGCCATATTTGTGACGCCGACTTTGAGAAGATCATCCTGTGAAAGAAGCAAAGTATTTACTGCCTGTCCTGCCATGTGAATTACCCCCTATTGTCATAAGCTCTCTGTGAGCATTTTTTAAATTTTTTATACAGAGACTTTTTATACACAAAGCGCAGCGTGAATGCATAAAAAGTCTCCGACGCTTATCGATATGTGACGTTTTGGTTCTATGCTATCGCTGTGTCGAGCAGATATTCGCCTCTGGCGTAGCGGTTCCAGTGGAACTTTTCTATCGGCAGTTCTGTCTTTCCGAAGAGTATCTGTTCTGCTACCATCTCTCCCGCTACCGGGCCGAACATGAATCCGCGCGAACCCGATACGTTCATCCAAAAACCTTTGAGTTCTTCCGCTTCGCCTATGACCGGCTGCATGTCGGGGGTGATGTCGTACATTCCGGACCACTGTCTTACCACGCGGATGCCTTTTGTGCGCGGCAGCACGTGGGTGAGTATGCCTGTCATATATTCAAGGAAGTTCCAACTGTCACCCATTTCGCTGTCGTTGAAGGGAGCAGCCTGATTGCGATAACGGCTCGGGCCGCAGCCGGCTATTATCGAGCCGTGCGGACGTTGCTGCATGTAGAAGTCCGGATCGTAGCTCATCAGGAATGTAGGGCAGACGTTGAAGTCTACGGGTTCCGTAGCGAATATCTCGTGGCGCTCGCCGTGAACGGGAACACAGAGCCCAGCCATTGCGGCTACTTTGCCCGACCATGAGCCAGCTGCATTGATGACGACATTTGTGTCTATGTTGCCTCTGTTCGTGCAGACGCCTTTGACTGCATCGGATGTCATTTTAAAGCCTGTTACTTCCGTAAATTTTTCTATTATTACTCCTTCGCGCTTTGCTGCTTCCTGGTGTGCAAAGTTTGTGAGCATCGGGTCTGCGTGGCCGTCGCGCTTGTGCCAGTAGAATCCCTTTACATCCTCGACATTCAGGCCCGGGCAGAGTTCCAGGGCTTCGTCGCGGCTAAGCATTCTTGAGGGAACACCAAGAGAGTTCTGCAGTTTGATGCACTTTTTAAAGTTTTCAAGTTGAGCATCCGAATAAGCCATGAAGAGGTAACCGTTCTGGTAAAGACCGATGTCCATTCCGAGCTCTTCTTCCAAGTGCTCATATTTATCAATGCAGGCCTTACCCAAAATTATGTTAAGCTCTCCGCCCCATGTGGAGCGGAAGGCTGCGGCGCAGCGTCCCGTAGCTCCGGAAGCTACAGTGTTTTTCTCAAGAAGGACAACATCCTTCATGCCGAGCTTTTTAAGATAGTAGGCCGTAGCCATTCCCATCATGCCGCCGCCGATAACTACGGCGTCCG
>CAZBYL010000103.1:0-2670 GCA_964496275.1 uncultured Synergistaceae bacterium
GAGTCTGTTTAATCATCTTTGCGACAAGGTCATCCGATACGTCTATAAGATTTACAATGCCGAGCGTCATAGGCTCCACAACGCTTGCGATGCCCACTGCGCCAACTGTGATTGCCGCGTCTATCTGCTTGTCCATGAGAGCGGAAACGGACTCGCTGTGTCCCAGATATTCACGCTTAATATCCTTTTCCGGATCGAGCCCTGCGAACTTGAAAAGATTCTCCGCAGTGAGAGTTACGCTTCCGCCGACGGCTCCGACGGAGACTCTCTTGCCCTTAAGGTCCTGAATCTTCTTAATGCCGCTGTTTTTGAGAACCACGATATGGACAGCTTCGGGGTAGAGGGGGACAAGTCCGCGCATAAACTTCTTGGGCTCGCCCTTGTAGCTTGCGAAGCCGTTATATGCGTCATAATAGAGACCGTCCGCAAAAATAACCTCCGCGTCGCCCTTCTCCATAAGCTGAATATTGTTGCGTGTGCCGCCGCTTGCCTGTGCCGTTGACTTGATTCCGGGAATTTTATCCGTCCATATCTTTGCGATGCCCGAGCCTACCGGGTAATATGTGCCGCCCGTGGGGCCCGTGCTGATATTGATAAACGTGTCCGCAAATGATGCTGATGTGAAGGTGAAAAGTGCAAGTGCCGAAGCGAGTAATAATGTCCTGATGCTTTTCATAATAATATACACTCCTTAATTTTTGACAAAAACGGCCGCGGCTCTGAAAAAACAGAGCCTCCAACAGAGTGACGACTGTGCCGGACGGCATAAATAAGGAATGTCATTATCGGTGAAAACCGTGAAAGGGCAAAAAGCTATACTAAAACAAAGGTCTGCAGCCCGAAGCGGCATCTGTCCAAACAGCAACATTCCCTGCATAATGCAGTCCCTGCATTACGCAAGCTCGTCAGGTAAACGCTTGCTGTTTAAACAAAAGTGCGCCCATGCTATTCCCTCCGTAATTTTCTGCCGCGCAGAAAAACAGCGCAGTCCGCACATTATAACAAGAAATGCGGTTATTGCAAATCAACGTACAACAGGCGCGGATGACGGCCTCCGCGACGTTTGCCGGCAAGGGATAAGCATAGAAAAAGATTCTTAGTTTTTGATTTCTGCTTGGTATAGTGCGAAAGGCGCAGGCGCGGCTGTTGGGACGCCGATATTATCAGAGGGCCGGATTATGTCCTTGCTTATGATATAGCAGACAAGCTCACAGAAGATGAGGACGACGAATTCTCTTAGACTGCCGCGAAAACCGCCGTACTTTTACGTGACATGTGCTTTACTATTAAACAATTATCCCAAAAAACACGTCAACTGCCCCACAAATATTTACGATGTTTTTTTCCTGATAAACTTTTAATCACAATATTCGTTCAAACAGGGGGAATGTGGATTGAAGTACATTAAGACCAGGAAAACTCTGCTTACCGTCGTTTCGGCTCTGGCGCTCTTCGCGCTTGTGATAGCCGCAGGCGGCTGCGGAGGCGGAAGCGGTGGTAAATCCGACACGGCGAAGCTCTACAAGATAGGCGATATCGACGCGGCAACCGTTGCGGCAATGAACAAAGCTAAAATTTAGGTTGTGCAGTTTGACCCGTCTATGACGGCGAATATCCCGAGCGGCTCATCATTTATCATGCAGGAACAGGGCATGAACGTGGTGTCGGGAGACGAGAAGTCAAAGGACCTGCAGGAGATGCTCGCCCGCTGCTACGCTACAGGCGGAGAGATAGTGCTGCTTTCCTCCGATAAGGCGGAAAGAGACTATCTGCTCGGCACTGTCCTTGCGGACTACGAACTCAGCGATGCCAACGAAGGAGTCATAAAGGTCTTCGGTGTTACACGCGAAACAAGCGGCAACACACGCTCCATAAATATTGACGACCCCGCGGACGATGTAAAATCAAACGACGAAGTTTATTACAACGCCGTTTTGAGCGGCGACAACTGGTATGTCGATGTGAGCCATGATACCGTTACCATAAGCGAAGATGACGAAGGAAATCCGATAGAACCTGTAAGCGTCGATGTCCCCATATTTATAAGCGACAATTTTAAAATCATAATATCCGAGGACGTTATGACAACAACGTACGACACTCTTTCCAGCGACGGAGTAACACTGATATCCGCGGACGTGACGGAGAGGTCAGCTTACATGATTGCCTCGGGCGACACCTACAAAGTAAGCTGCGACTCTGTTGAAAGCGGAGATATAACCTATGAGCTTGCGGAGGATACGATAACCTCATACGACAATACGATTGACGAAGAGGAAGGGCCGGAAGTGACGCCCGATCTGACAGACCGCACATGGGACGAGCTCTATGAGTGGCTGATGTTTGAAGAGAGCGAAGAAAAGACAGCGGAAGTAAAGGCGGCGGCAATGGCTTCCGCAGCCTCAGGGAGCGCGTCAAATACTATCAATTTAGCGGACATTGCAACCTACAACACTCAGGAGTACTACGGAACCTTGAACGGCAAGCCGTGGTCGATTAACCTCTATGTCACGCCGGTGCACAATTTTGCCGATGCAACGGACTGGTACGTTATCCGACAGGAGTGTATCATAGGATCCGGAACAGCCTACACCTCGCAAAAACTGTTCAAGCTGATAAATAGTCTCCGCTGAAAAACTAAAAATATCCAGTGAGAGCCTGCATAAATCC
>CAZBYL010000104.1:0-2601 GCA_964496275.1 uncultured Synergistaceae bacterium
GAATTTATACGATCTTAGGGATTGTGAACAGGTACGGAAGATTTGACGCTTACCGTATTATAGATGATTTCCATGTACGGGGTATTTGACGCTTACTTTGTTTCGGATGGGCATAAAAAAAGACACGGATTGCTCCGTGTCTTTTGATTTTTATTCGCGGTTCCGAGTTTATTCGGCTGCTACGTCTTTCTGTGCCTGTGAAGGGTCTACGGGGATGCCGATGCCCATTGTTGTGGCAAGGGTGATTCCCTTGATGTAGGTTCCCTTTACTGCGGCGGGGCGTGCCTTTACGATTGCACGAACAAGCGTCTTGACGTTGCTGTCAAGGTGCTCAACAGGGAAAGAAGCTCTGCCCACAGCGTTGTGAGTGATAGCCGTTTTGTCTACGCGGAATTCTACACGTCCGGCTTTGATTTCTTTGACTGCATCGGCAACATCGAATGTGACTGTACCGGTCTTTGCGCTGGGCATGAGTCCGCGGGGACCGAGGACTTTGCCGAGACGTCCGGCAGATTTCATGATATCCGGTGTGGCGATAACAGCATCAAAATCCATTCTGCCGTCCGCAATTTCTTTTACCAGATCTTCGCCGCCGACGATGTCCGCGCCTGCATCCTGTGCTTCCTTCTGTTTGTCACCGAGAGCGATGACACAGACCTTCTTCACATGGCCTGTTCCGTAGGGAAGTACTATTGTGCTGCGGACCTGCTGGTCCGCATGGCGGGGATCTACGCCGAGACGAACGTGGAGTTCGAGGCTCTCATCAAACTTGGCTGTTGCGCACTCTTTCGCAAGGGCTACAGCATCTGATATTGTGTAGCTTTTCGTGAGGTCTACTTTTTCAAGCAGAGCCCTGTAACGCTTACCTTTTTTTGCCATTGTATTTTCCTCCTTGTGGTAATGGCGGAAGCCCTAAAAACTTCCTCCCACTCTCAAGAACAACCCGTCCCCGAGATTTTTAATATTAATCTTTATTTCTGCCTCTTTCACACCGCCCTGCCGGCCGAAGCGAAGCGGGGCTTAGATGTGCCGGAGGCGAAATAACTTGATTTCGCTTGCCGCAGGCGTAGCGGAGCTACGTTGAGGACAGAGCGAAATTGAGTTATGAAGCATACGGTGCATATAAGCACCGCTTCTACTAGCGGACGATCTCTATACCCATCGACCGAGCAGTCCCCTCGATCATCTTCATCGCCGCTGCGACATCGTTGGCGTTGAGGTCGGGCATCTTGAGTGTCGCGATCTCTTCTACCTGCTTCTTCGTCAGCTTGCCGACCTTATCTTTGTTGGGTACGGCAGAACCCTTATCCTTGCCGGAAGCCTTCTTGATGAGAACGCTTGCGGGCGGTGTCTTGAGGATGAAGGAGAAGCTGCGGTCCGCATAGACCGTGATTACGACCGGTATTATCATTCCTACCTGGTCGGCCGTCTTGGCGTTGAACGCCTTGACGAATTCCATTATGTTAATTCCGCGCTGTCCGAGCGCCGGTCCTACAGGAGGAGCCGGTGTCGCTTTACCTGCGGGAAGCTGAAGCTTAAGCTCCCCAATAACCTTCTTTGCCATATTACTTGTGCCTCCTTGATTTTGGTGCGTAAAGGCCCTTCTGGGCGATTATTCTTTTTTCAATGTGCAAGGGCTGGCGATTGTGACGCAGCTATATTTTTTCGAGCTCCTCGTAATCCGCCTCGGCTGCTGTCTCTCTTCCGAAGATGGTTACGTTAAACTGAACTTTGCCCTTGTCGGAATCTATTCCGGTAACAGGCCCTGCCTGTCCGGCAAACGGGCCGCTCTTGACCTGAATCATGTCGCCTATCTGGAAGTCAACTTCCACCTTCGGCCTTGCCTCTTTGCAGATCTTGTTCATGATTTCTTCAACTTCTCTGGACGAGAGCGGGATAGGATGGTTTCCGGAACCTACGAAGCCTGTAACTCCCGGCGTGTGGCGAACGACGTACCAAGACTGGTCCTCAAGCATCATTTCTACAAGCACATAGCTCTGGAACAATTTGAGGATTTTTTTGACACGTTTGCCGTTTTTGACTACGACTTTTTCCTCTTCGGGAACGAGGATGCGGAAGATTCTGTCTTCCATACCCATAGTGGCGATCCTCTGTTCGATGTTCGCCTTAACTTTTTTCTCGTATCCGGAATATGTCTGTATTATGTACCAACGGCGTTCTTCTGTATTTCCAAATAAATCGCTCATGCCGATAAGAGGGCGTTAGCCCCCTTCACCTCCAGGTTACAGTCGAGTCTAATTCTCTTCATCCTATTCTCTGTATGAAGCGAGTTAGATTATCTTGGAGAACAATCCAGTAAGAAGCAAATCTACCAGCCCGAGATATGCTGAAGCTATCAATGTCACGATGACTACTACTACAGTTGAATACCACAGCTGCTGCTTTGTGGGCCAAGTGACTTTCTTGAGTTCAGCTTTTGATTCCCGGATGTAGTCGAGGACTTTTTCCATATTCCCCCGACCTCCTCATTTTTCGACTTTTATAAAATATATTGCAGTATTTCTATTATAGAACAGAAAAAACACAAAAATGGCAGGCCTGGAAGGATTCGAACCCTCAACCCCCGCATTTGGAGTGCGG
>CAZBYL010000105.1:0-2577 GCA_964496275.1 uncultured Synergistaceae bacterium
TCCCTTACCAAGCCTGCAAATTATGTATTGACAGTAAAAGGAGCAACAGAAAACTCAGGGGAGTACCCATTAATATTCAAGGCTATTCCCTAACTAAAGAAGAGAGTACACTCACTCTATAGCAATTTTGTTTTATTAACTTAATCATTTTAAAGAAAATGAAGAAAAATTTATTCTGGTCTTTATTAGCTGCAACAGCTATGCTGACCGCATGCGGTGATGACGCCCTTGTCGACCAACCCGTCGTAACAGGTCCCGAAACTGCCGTAGCGTTTAAAATCAACATGGGCAACGGCATCCAGACGTACGCCACAGATGTAGCAAAAGGTGGTTGGACAAACTACAGAGCTAACGAACTGGCAGGGTTTTACGCACGTGCCACAGTACAGGTATTTGCCGCAGGTGCTACAGCTCCTTTGGCAGAGGCAAGAACTGTATTGCCAAGTGTTTCAAGCGGAGATATGATCAATGTTCCCAACCTCCGCTTGCCTATGGGTGCTACTTATACCGCAGTAGTATGGGTGGATTTCATCAAGAATACAGCATCAAAAGTTGGTGCCCGTAATGACTATTACTGGGATACCGAAAACCTTTATGCTGTGAAAGATTTGAGAATGGTCAATAGATTGGAACCAATTGACGGTACCGATACTCCCGAATCTCGTGACGCTTACACCAGCACACTGAAATTTACGGTAAATGCTGACGGTACTTATCAGGCAGGCGACCAATTCGGATCAGCTGGAACTGTTAACACTACAGCTCTTGAAATCACAGCCAGACGCACATTGGCAAAGGTAAGCCTTGTACTGACTGATTATGACACCAAAGAAGCATGGGCAAATGCATTCAATAATGTAAATGCTAATCGTAAGCTCGACTATCTGGCTATGGGTGTTACTAACTTGGCAACTGAGTACAATGCTTTGACTCAACAGCCTAAAGTTACCGATGCTGCCTATTACTTCCACCGTAACTTCACCATCCCTGCCGACAAGAATGCAACCGATGTAAACGGTGTGAACTGGATTGAGGAAAGCGGTAAGTTCTATCCGGTAATGGACTTCAACTATGTAATCCCTGCAGTTGCTGAAAAAAATTCTGCCAATGCTGTTTATTCTTTAGTATTTAAAGGATACAATCACGGTACTGCTGATGGTTTCACAGCAGCAGAAGCTGCTATGACAGACATTTCAATTAGCACTATAGCTAACAATTGGAAATTAGTTGCTAAACGCAATGCTTTTTCCGTGCCTGTAAGAACGAACGCTCACACTATCATCAAACTGAACTTGTACAAAGAATACAGCTGCGATGTTACAATTGTAGATCTTTTCGATGGTGGCAAAGAAAATGTTACTGTAAACGATAATGATACTAAGGGCAGCATAGACGATCATTATATTAATGAAAATGGTCCAATAAATGACGGTAATACCACAGGTGCTGCTCATGTAGTAGTTGTACGTGGTAATGACGGTACTGCAACATCTATTACTATCACTGGCGTAACTGCTGTAAACTTCAACAAAGTAATGGAGGATATTGAAGCTATGGCTCAGTTAGGTGCTGTTGATATTAACATGACAGCTATCACAATCCCGGCAAATGCAGACTTCTCTAAGGTTCCTGCAACTAATAAGGTAGTTTTGACTGTTACTGCACAAGATGATAATACTGCATTAAGCGGAATGGAGGGTAATATTGATTTGAACATTACACCAGTTGCAGGTCAGACTCCGACAGTGACTGCTACTTCTGACCATACAGTAACATTTGTAGGTGGTACTTATAAAGCAGCTGTTATAGTTGATGCTGAAAATGCAAACTTTACTGCTGGTACTTATAATACAAACGCAACAGTTACTATCAATCAAAACAAGACCGATAAGAATGCTTCAATTTCTGGTGGTACTTATGATGCATTAGTAAGTTCTTATTCAAATACTTCTATCAGTGGTGGTTCTTCATCTATCTCAGGACCGGACCCTGCATTCTTGATGGCAAATGATACTAACATCAAGACTATTACAATTGGCGGTAGCACTGTATTTGGTAAACTGAATGCACATCAATTTAGCTCAAGTAGCACTATACTTAATCATGTATTGGATTTCCAGAATAATAATACACTGTATATCAATTATAATGCTGCTAGCGGTAATTTAGGAACTAACTTCAACTGTATCCGTACAGGTATCTAATTCTTTCTTTTTCATCAATAACCAATAATTAATCATAGCCGGGTATCGCCGTCATATAGCCTTACCCGGCTATCTTTACCTTTCCCCGATAAAGCAAACAATGAAATCATTCGTCGCACATAACATTCTCCCTTATCTTCAGCATCTGGCATTCCTCGTGTGCATCCTCCCCTTTTGCACCGCATGTCACACTGAAGACAGCATCGACGAACTCCCCACTAACCGCATTCTTATAGCTTATCTCTCAGGTGACAACAGCCTTTCTTCCGAAATAAATCAGAAAATAAACGCACTTGCCACCGGCTTCCTCAACACCGAAAGCAACAACCTAAACAATCGCCTCTTTATCTACCGTGATAACCGCAATGCCCAA
>CAZBYL010000106.1:0-2486 GCA_964496275.1 uncultured Synergistaceae bacterium
CAACCGGTTCGAGCGGACTCACGGGACAAGCCCGTTCGCAGCTCAACCGAATGTTCTACGGACGCTCCGCGCAGGGGAAAAATAAAGGGAGACGCCAAGCGTGGCATAGACACCAACATTATTTATAAAACCGATCGTTTTTTAGCGCCGATAGAGCAACTAAAACGATCCGGTGAGTATAAAATCAAAGCCAATCAAACAGTGTACCTGTGCTTCAGGTCTGACTTCTTTATAGAAGAGGCAGATCAATGGCGGGAGGAATGGAACACCGTACAGCCCATTGGCGGCTGGAAGACTATCACGCTCCAGTTGGTCTGGAGATACCCTGAGAAGCCAGACGGATGTGACGGCAAAAGGTAAATATGATAAAACCCAAGTGAGTGATATGGAAATTGTGAATAGGGTATCTGCACTTGCGGAACGAAAAGGTGTCACCATGACACAAATAGCCCTTGCATGGCAGTTTGCAAAAGGCGTTGCATCACCCATTATTGGTGCCACAAAAGCAAAATATCTTGATGATGCAGTTGGTAGTTTGAATATCAGACTGACTTCAGATGAAATGATATACCTAGAAGAAGCATATGTACCACACAATATTGTGGGAGCAATATAAGAATAATAAGAGAGATATAAGTCAAAAACTTGTATCTCTCTTATTTATGTGCAAGATATTTTAGTGTTTATTATTCCTTGAATTAATGTATAATACTATATTATAAGAATTACAAAATTGATATCAGCAATAAAAAGCGATATCGGATAAAAGAAATATCGACTTACTGGGTCTCTGCAAGTTTTTGTTTTACTAACTCAATTGCTTCCTTTCCACTTAAGTGATCAATTGTAAGCTCAATCATGCAGAGATTATTGAAACCACTATCAATTGTATGTAACTGATGGGTTTTTCCCATATCAGGGGAATACTTCGCAGTTAAAATTTCAATAGCAGCTCTTTTTTCAAATTCTTCTTCCAGAATGCGAGCTTTACCAAAAGCAATAACACTGCGAAAATGACTGGTGTAGGTATTTTGTATAATCTCATCCTTATCTATTATACAAAAAGAAACTTTCTCATTCCTAACAATGGCATCTAATTTGTGACCAGCCTTTGCACAATGGAAAAATATCTTATTGTCATAATATACGTAACTGAGTGGAACAGCATAAGGATAATCATCATCCCCAGAAACTGCTAGTACACCTGACGTTCCACGGTTAAGAATTAAAATATTTTCTTCTAATGATAAAACTTGATTTTTACGACGCATTTCTCTAAACATATAAGCACCTCTTTCTGAAATAAAAATCACCTATCCCCCACTCCTTCAATGGCCTAATGGAATGAGAGATGGTGATACCCGGCGGTAAATAATAGTTATAATATATAATTAAAGGCTTGATAAGTCAACTAATATATAGGAAAGGATGGCAAATAAGTGAAACGAATATTTTTAGTGGAAGATGATAAGGAAATTGCTAAAAATCTTTCTCTTTTATTGCGCTCTGAAGGATTTATAATTACCCATGCCCCTACTCAAAGAGAAGCAGTTGCTATGCTTGGGGATAATAAATTTGATTTGGCGTTAGTAGATATTTCTCTGCCTGACGGAAATGGATTTGCAGTTTGCACAGAAATCAAGCAAATACAGAATATTCCCGTTATCTTTCTTACCGCTTCTGGGGATGAAGCAAGTGTAGTTACAGGTTTGAATATGGGAGCAGATGACTATATCACGAAACCTTTTCGCCCACGTGAGCTGATTGCCAGAATTGGAACAGCTCTGCGTAAATATGGAAGTGCTCCATCTGCGTATGAAATATGTGGGTTACATGTGGATATCTCTAGCGGAATTGTAAAAAAAGAGGATAAAGAAATTTTTCTTTCTCCCTTAGAATATCGCTTGCTACTGGTATTTATTAATAATCCTAAAAGTATCATCACCAGAGATAGGCTATTAGATGAACTTTGGGATGCGGCAGGAGAGTTTGTTACCAACAACACCTTAACCGTCTACATCAAACGCCTACGTGAAAAAATAGAAGAGGATTCTGGAAATCCTCAGATTATTCTTACCGTTCGTGGAACAGGGTATCGTTTGGGAGGTGGTTATGTTTCGAAATAGAGAGATTCGGCAGTTTACCATTTTGTTCATTGTCATAACCGCTGTCACTGCCACAGTGGGATTTGCGATACAACTAGCGGCTGGAATACTAGCTCTTGCTTCTGCCACTGCTTTTGGAGTGGCATTTTTAATGTTTACCAAAGCACGATACCATAACATTGCAGAGACTTCAGCTCAGATTGACCTAATTCTTCATAATGCGGACCATCTTTTTATCAGCGAAGCAGAGGAAGGTGAGCTTTCTATATTGCAAAGTGAAATAACCAAGATGACATCCCGTATTCGAGAGCAAAATGACGCATTGCAAAACTGATAGGAACTGTCATTTCGGGTTTTTTGCGGTTTCGGGTCAAAATTCGG
>CAZBYL010000107.1:0-2427 GCA_964496275.1 uncultured Synergistaceae bacterium
TAGGAGGTAAACGCGAATGACACGCAAAATGGTAACACTGGACGGCAACGAAGCGGCGGCACACGTAGCCCACGCCGTCAACGAGGTAATATCCATCTACCCAATCACGCCCTCCTCCCCGATGGGAGAGTGGTCAGACCAGTGGACGTCCGAGGGACGCCCCAACATATGGGGAACAATACCCCTCGTGGAAGAAATGCAAAGCGAAGCGGGAGCTTCGGGAGCATACCACGGAGCGCTGCAGGCCGGAGCGCTCGGCACCACCTTCACAGCCTCCCAGGGACTTCTCCTCATGATCCCCAACATGTACAAAATAGCCGGAGAACTCACAAGCACAGTAATGCACGTAACGGCAAGAAGCCTTGCCACCCACGCGCTCTCCATATTCGGCGACCACTCAGACGTAATGGCGGTACGCTCCACCGGCTGGTCCATGCTCTGCTCCTCAACGGTCCAGGAAGTAATGGACATGGCGCTAATAGCGCAAATGAGCACCCTTGAAAGCCGCGTACCCGTTCTCCACTTCTTCGACGGATTCCGCACAAGCCACGAAGAAATGAAAGTCGAAGAAATAAACTACGACGACATGAAAGCCCTAATAGACGATGAGCTCGTAAGAAGCCATCGCTACAACAGGCTCAGCCCCGACATGCCCTTCATACGCGGCACGGCGCAAAACCCCGACGTATACTTCCAGGCAAGAGAAGCATGCAGCGGCTACTACAAAGCAGTCCCCGACATCACCCAAAAAGCCATGGACAAATTTGCCAAACAAGTCGGCAGACAATACCACCTCTTTGACTACTACGGCTGCGACGACGCAGAACGCGTAATAGTCATAATGGGTTCAGGCGCAGCAGTAGCCAGAGAAGCAGCCGACAAACTCATAGCCGCAGGCGAAAAAATAGGAGTCCTAGTAATCCGCCTATTCAGACCCTTCGACATAACAAGATTCCTCGGCACCCTCCCCGCAACAGTATGCAGCATAGCGGTACTCGACCGCTGCAAAGAACCCAACGCCATCTGCGAACCCCTCTGCGCGGATGTCCGCGAAGCCCTCTCCGACACAGACATAACAGTCGTAGGCGGCCGCTACGGACTCTCCTCCAAAGACTTCACCCCCGCCATGGTCAAAGCAGTATTCGACGAACTCAAAAAAGTAATGCCCAAAGACGGATTCACAATAGGCATAGAAGACGACCTCAACTTCTCAAGCCTCAGCTACGACCCGTCCTTCGACACAGAAGACCCAAAAACAGTCCGCTGCCTCTTCTACGGACTCGGCTCCGACGGCACAGTAGGCGCCAACAAAAACTCCATCAAAATCATAGGCGGAGAAACCGACCTCTATGCCCAAGGCTACTACAGCTACGACTCCAAAAAATCCGGAGGCATAACAGTAAGCCACCTAAGATTCGGGCCCAACCCCATACTCGCAAGCTACATGATAAACAAAGCCAACTTCATAGCCTGCCACGTATACAGCTTCCTCGAAAAACTCGACGTCCTCAAAGGAGCGGCGCAAGGCGGAACCTTCCTCCTCAACAGCCCCTTCGGACCCGACGAAATATGGGACAAACTCCCCTACACCACACAAAAACACATAATAAACAAAAACCTCAAATTCTACACAATAGACGCAGTCAAAATAGCCAAAGAAACAGGCATGGGCGGCCGCACCAACACAATCATGCAAACCTGCTTCTTTGCCATAAGCGGAGTCCTTGAAAAAGAAACGGCAATAACAGCCATCAAAAACTCAATAGTAGCCAGCTACACCAAAAAAGGCAAAGCCATAGTAGACAAAAACATAGCAGCGGTAGACGCCACACTCGCCAACCTCTACCAAGTCACAATCCCTGCCGAACCCACAAGCAGCTTTGACATCAAACCGCCCGTAGCCGACGACGCCCCCGACTTCGTCAAAAACATCCTGGGCCCCATGATGGTACTCGAAGGCGACAACCTCCCCGTCTCCGCACTATCCGAAGACGGCACATTCCCAAGCGGCACAACACAATACGAAAAACGCAACATAGCAATAGAAATCCCCGCATGGGACCCGTCACTCTGCATCCAATGCGGCAAATGCTCCCTTGTCTGCCCCCATGCAGCCATAAGAGCCAAAATATACGACCCTGAACTCCTAAAAGACGCCCCCGCCACATTCAAATCCGCGGACGCCAAATGGAAAAACTTCGAAGGCCAAAAATACACAATACAAACAGCCCCCGAAGACTGCACAGGCTGCGGCCTCTGTGCCCACAACTGCCCAGTCAAAGCCAAAGAAGAAGGCGCGCCCCGTCCCCTCACCATGGTCACACAAATGGACATACGCGAAACCGAACGCAACAACTGGAACTTCTTCCTTGAAATCCCCGAGGCAGACAGAAACAAACTCAACACAGCCACAGTAAAAGACGTCCA
>CAZBYL010000108.1:0-2372 GCA_964496275.1 uncultured Synergistaceae bacterium
ACCAGCAGACTAGCGTGGCTGTGCCTCAAATCATGTAGACGTATCTTCTTGAGGTTCGAGGCTTTCACGCCTCTTTTCATCTCGTTTTCGAGATAGTATTTTGTATGCGGAAAAAGTCTGTCACCGGGCTTCGAATTGTACATATCAGCGATGTATTCCTGAAGCTCGACAACCAAAAAATTTGGTATTGTAATGGTTCGATTGCTTTTTTCTGTTTTAGGTTCTGTGACAACGTCCTTTCTATCAAACCGCTGATACGACTTTGTTATGCTTAGTGTGCGCCTTTGCAAATCGATATCTCGAACGTTTAGCGCAAGTAACTCTCCGATGCGTATGCCTGTCCAAAATAGAAGCATGAACGCCATGTAGGATTGCCGCTTATCCATTATTGAATTCAAAAAAATAGCAAACTCTTCCCTTGTCCAAATCTGCATTTCATCGGCTCTGCTCTTACCCATTGACCCCGCTTTTTTGCAAGGGTTGATAGGCAAGTCGTAATATTTAACGGCGTAGTTAAAAATTGCTGTGAGCTGATTATTGATTGTTTTGAGATAGGTCGATGCATACTCCTTTTGAATTAACACATTTTGCCATTTTCTAATGTCTGTAGCCTTGATTTCATTCATTCTCAATTTGCCAAAATACGGCAAAATCTTTTGGTTAACGATGTACTTCTTCGTTCTCACGGTGTGTTCTCTCAGCCGAGTTTCCATGTCGGAAAAATATAATTTCACGAACTCTTCGAAGAGCATGCTAAAATCTGCTTGTTGAAGAACGAGAAACCGACGCAACCATTCATCTGCTTCACGTTTTGTATTGAAGCCTCTTTTTGTTGACTTCTTCCGCTCGCCTTTCCAATCCGTGTAACGGTACTGAACGAACCATTTGCTTGTGTTCGGATCTTTCTGCGTGCTCACTTTCTTCCTCTTCCCTGCTTGTATTCTTCACCGAAGCCGTACCATTTCTTTTCGAAATATCTGCGCGGACATTTTCCAGAGATTATAAGATATCCATCATTTTTCAATTCTCGATTTAAATCGCGAATAATTTTGTAGGCATATCCCATAGAAATGCCCACCGCTTCCGATATTTCTAGGGCAGTAATAAAAGTTTTGTTTGATGTGTTCATAAAATCCGCTCCTTTCTTTAGTTTTAATATTAAGTGTTTATTCTTAACTTTGGTTTTATCATACATTCCGAAGCGAGTTGTGTCAACTAAATATATTTTCTTATTTTATAGTGTTGTGATATTATTAATGTACATATGTTGTCATGTGTTCGTTGTAACTTTTTTTCGGAGGATAAGGATGCAAATTGGGGAGCGACTGAAAAAAGTACGAGAGTTTAGAAAAATTACACAGAAAGAGTTGGGATTAGCACTGGGGTATCCCATCAAAAGTGCTGGAGTCCGGATTGCCCAATATGAAAGCTGTGCAATTTCACCCAAATTAGAAACCGCAAAAGAAATGGCAAAAGTATTACGGTGTAATTTTCAGAATCTTCATATAGGAGATGTTCCTAATGCGGCTTCGAGAATTATGTTTGATATGTTCTGGCTTGAGGAGATAGCGGGGTTTTCTCTCTATGTGTTTCAGCTAGAAAAATACGAAGACGAAGATGATCGCAGAATCGTACATGGAAAGGTCAACTGTGATAAATTTTGGGGAGTATACCCTCCTGTAGCGTTAGCTTTCAACTATCCCTTGATTAACGATTTCATGCGCGAATGGGCTATCCGTTTCAAAGAATTTTCCAACGGAGAAATAACTTTAGGTGAATATTTTGAGTGGAAGATAAATTGGCCATACACATGTGATGATGGCGGGCGCATTGAGCCGACAATTAAGTGGAGAAAAGCATGACTTGCTTAAATGAAGAAAAAGAAACTTTTATTGAAGCCAAGAAGAATTACTTTGACAAGAGAAAAGAGGAGAGAAATAAAATCTCTCGATATATTAAAACTATTGAAAATATTGTTCCCAAAAGTACGCGAGCGGATTCAGGTAGTACTAAATATGCTTCTGGAGGAAGGCTAAAAGAAGGATATGATTTAAGTAATTGGTTATGGGTTAACACTAAAATTGGCGCCGTAAATTTTATAATCTCGCTACAGACGTTTGACCACAATCCTAATACGGGAGATTTACACGTACTCATGGATAGGATAGGCATTTATGCATATGTTGGTAAATATTCACCATCTGACGCCAGAACCAAGATGCTGGTGACAGACCTTGAGTTACCACTAGATGATACTGATCTCCATACGTTAGGAAAAATAATAACTTCTCTTAGTGAGTGCGATATTTTCAAACTACAGGCACAGTATGAAAATGTGCTTTCTAAACTTGACCTGGTAGTATCTTCTGACA
>CAZBYL010000109.1:0-2192 GCA_964496275.1 uncultured Synergistaceae bacterium
AATAAAAGGGGTTGTCTCAAAATAAAAATTGAGACAGCCCCTTGCATTTAGCCCAAATTGGTTCTTCAAGCCCCGGTATTTGTGGAAAACTTCTGTAAAACATCGAAAAAGCGCGCACTTATCCAGGGCTCCAACAGGAGCCCTGCTGTGATTTTTCAGTTTTTTGGGTTTTAAGAAATCAACTTTTCAAAAAGGTGTGTTTGACGTCTGTCAGCGAGTGTTTTTGCATGAAGTTTGTTGATATTGTAAGCAAAACACAAGAGATAAAGCTCAATCGAGATGTTATGCTTGCCTCGTGTTAAAAACCTCCGGAAATGACGATCGTGCTTGATGACTCCAAAAGCCCCCTCCACTTGTATGGAGCGATTGAGACGAAGTTTAATACCTTCAGGAGTCGAAATGTTCCGCAGAGATTTAGCTCCGAGCTCCGCAAGACCGCGTTGAACTGTCATCTGTTTGTTCGGGTATTTCTTCGATTGAAAGCAGCTATTTTTGTATTCGCAGCCGCCGCAATTATCACAGCAATAATATGCCGTCGTTTTTGCATAGCCCTCCGGCATCAATTCGGACTTCTCACGCCGCAGTGTCAGCTTTCGCCCGGCGGCGCAATAATAGCAGTCCTCGATTTCGTCGTAATTCATGTTCTCCCGGCGGCCAACCTGCGCCTTGAACTTTTTACTCTTGCTGTATTCGTAATTAACAGGCTTTATGAAACTGATTTGTCCTTTGGATTCGAGATAAAGGTAATTGTCTGCACTTTCATATCCAGCATCAGCGACGACCTTATCGTATTTTTTCTGGTGGCCATACTCCAATCTCTTTAGAAATGGTACAAGTGTTCCGCTGTCTGTTCTGTTGGCAAACGCGGCCACGCCAGTTATGTACTCGCTGTTTACGGCGAGCTGCACATTGTAGCCCGGCTTTAACTGCCCATTGCGCATGTGGTCTTCCTTCATATGCATAAACGTTGCATCGGGATCTGTCTTTGAATAGCTGTTACGATGCTTGCCCATGGTTTCCAGCTTCTCTTCGTAACCTTCCCAACGGGTTAATAGCTCCAGCAGCTTCTCCTGTGCCTTCTGTTCGGGTGTTTTCCTGTGTCCTCGTCCCCAGGTAAGCTCAACGCCGGATTCCTTCAGCCGCACCGTCTCTTTCTCAGCCAGTGAGCGCAGTTTTCCGATTGTCACATTACCTTCGATACCGCGATGCTCAAATTCCTGTCGGACGGCTTCACGTACTTTTTCCAGATTCTTTTCAATACTGCCGCGCCATATGAAAGTGTATTTGTTTGCCCGGCTCTCTAGCTTCGTACCGTCAATAAATACGCTGTCATGGTTAGTTTCGCCCTTCTCTTCCAGCAGCCGTGCATATTGGTAAAACAAGTCTTCAACTGCTTCTTTTAGCCTTCCCGTCCTGAAACGAGCGAACGTATTATGATCTGGTACTTTTTCACCCTCCAACAGCCACATGAAATCGATATTCTTCCGACATGCATCCTCGAGTTTACGGCTTGTATATATACCACTCATATACCCGTATACCATGACCTTGAAGATGATCCTTGGCTCTGCCACCGATTTCCTCCCCTTTGGAGAATATGCACGGTACAACTTCTCGTAATTCAACTCCTCAAGCTCCGTGCTTAGTAGCCTCACCGGCTCATCTTCCGGTATCAAAATTCCTGTGTCCATTGGTAACATCATCTGTTGATGTCCCACGTCTTTTGTCGTATAATTCATTTGTGTTGTTTTGTTTTTCATTCCAGTTAAATTTTACAACATAATAGTGAGAAGGCCAACCCTTTCGGGCTGGCCTTCTTACTTTTTTGAGCTTCTTTTTTGAGACAGCCCCTTCAGATTATCTATGCAATCGAATCAATCGACATACATGCCGATGTTGTACCAGCGTCCGCGCTCAATATTGATTACCTTTGAATGCGAGCCCATTGCCTCCAGCTCTTCGTTGACCTTGCCGAAGTACTCTTCATAAGACATGTTCTGACCCTTTGTGAGGTCGTGCGAGTCGTGGTGGGAGGGGAAAACGATAGGCGCACGATACTTTGCAACAATTTCCGCATAGTCCTTCGGCGTAAAGCCGGGGCTAAGCTGGCGGATAACGAAATCTGGATTAAAGGTTTCGCAAAGCTTATAGATATTGTCGAAACGATAGATTCTACCGCCCAGCACAAGGAA
>CAZBYL010000110.1:0-2158 GCA_964496275.1 uncultured Synergistaceae bacterium
TTTACTTGTCGCTTCCCTTTGAAAACAATATCATTCACGATAACAATACAATTTCCCATAGGATCCTTTACAACATAAAGGTCTGGAGATGTCTGTTTCTTCTGTTTCATTCAATTCCTCCTGTGTGCTTATAATAAAATGTGGAAAAATGGCGAAAGTGCCATGAATTACTTGCAGATATTGAATATCTACGATTGGTAGATTTACTATAGCACTTTCGCCATTTATAGGCAATCACTTGATAAAATATTCTCGCTCAAAATGAAACAGAGCGCGCCGTCCCCATATTTCACACCGGCAGGCTATCCCTCACACAAAGTGCTCCCCACCCCACATACGGATTCGGCCACACATCAAACCCCGGGAGCTGTCTCGCTCCTCTCCGCAGATATGCCTTCACCTTCTCCCCATACCCTGCTGTCAAGTATGGACTAACAATTTTTTTATTTTATTGATTTCAATTGCCAAATTTGTCTCTAGCATTTTCGGAAAAACTCCTTGACCCAAACCATATTTACGTGTATATTTATAGATAAGAAACGAAGTTTACTACCGTACAGCTATTGCTCATGCGGCTTGCTCGTTTCTTTTTTTGTTCTCACAAGATCGTATAAATACAGTCTTCCATCTTCATCACATCTGACAAGCATTCTCGTTGAAAAAATGTTATATCTTTCTAGTTTTCCATTTTCATCATAGACTGGAATTCCAAATCTTGTATTATATCGATACCAGCCAAATATTGCTTTCGCTCCATGCTTATTGTTGTAATCCGGATAGTACACCCTGTCTTTCGCAATCTGAATAATTTCACCAATTGTAGGGGCTATATTTGCTTTTGCTTTTTCATTAGCTCCTTTTAATGATTTTGTATCGTTGGAATGTGCAAATTCATCTGGGAAATCAGAACCTATGTATATTTTCTCAGCAGTCTCAGTTATTTCATAATACTCGCCTATATATTCCTTCAAACAGGTTTCTACTTCATCCCATCGAATCCCCCGACGAGACTTAAATCTTATATCATTAATAATTGCAATTTTACTTCCATCTAAATCGGTTATTATATTTACGTTCTTCTCCATTGCTTCGATCCTTCCTGTGCTTTACTGTTAGATTCATTCGTTCTTCCAAGTATTGGCTAACAATTTCTTGTTTTTATCCAACTTTATGTCTCCAGACAATCTCTATGCGATTTTCCTTATATATTTTTATCTTTTCTATCATTTCATTAACTGTCTCTTTATCTAATACGGAGATTTTCTCCATGCAGTTAGTTAGTTCCAAATTCTTCATAGCTTCCTTCTGCTTCCGCTCTAGCTCATCTACTTTATTGATATTCTCTACATCCTTTTCTCTAAGAATTTCTACCTGATTCTGGTATTTTTCTTTACTTAAAATACCCGTTTTATACCTTTCATACAAATTCTGTTTATCGGATTTCAACTTTTTATTTTGAGATAGCAATCTGGCAATCTGATTTTTCAGCTCGTCAACTTTACTCTTTACTGTAGCAAGTTTTTGTAAGTTCTCTGTTTTGCTTATTTCCAATAAAATACACTTCCACACCACTTTCTCTATCTCCGGTTCCTGAAGATGCAATCTAGGACAGGAACACTGTGCATCGAAATCCGGCTTCTCGCACTTAAAATAGGGAATTGTGGTAGAATCCACACGTACAAGACTCCTATGGCACTCTCCACAGTACAATTTCCCAAGCAAGATACTCGCTGACTTTCTTTTATGCTTTTTATAACGCTGTGCTCCCGTGTTTTTTATTACCCTTACAGCACTTTGAAATATCTCTTCCGAAATAATAGCTTCATGCATATTGGGTACACAGATTTGCTCCTCATCCGGCACTCTGGTAAACTTCTTTCCACCAATTTTATTTACTTCTTGTTTCTTATTTACCACCACGCCCAAATAGACCTTATTTTGTATGATTTTCAGTACCTTTTTTGCATTCCAGAATCCATCTCCATCTAAGATATGGTAGGTCTCTTTTTCAACAATCGTGTTTTTGTATTGCCCCGGTGTTGGTATTCCCTCATTATTTAATCTTCTTGCTATCATTCCGGTACTATAACCCAGATTCGCCAAGGAAAAAATGAATTTTACATATAGTTTGTAAGCCTCATAATTGTTTTTAGAATTG
>CAZBYL010000111.1:0-361 GCA_964496275.1 uncultured Synergistaceae bacterium
TGACTTCCAGATCTCTCAACCGCCTATATACCGCTATCGCTGCCTCCTTTTGCTCCTCTCTGTCATATGCTGCTGCCAGATACCGAAGCAATTGCCGCTCCATCTTCAGCCCCTGTTCAATCACTTTCCGATTATCTTCCGATGTATTCTCCTGCATGTATTCCTGTACCTTTGTCAAATCATCTTCTAGAACCGCAAAATTCTTCTCAATCACATCCTCCATACCCTGTTCATACCCAGATACGCCTGTACCCGATATGCCTGCTTCTCCCGTTCCTGATTTTCCCGAATCATCGGTTTCCGTCCCGGCTCTGCCATCATCTGCCTCTCTACTTGCCACTGAATCGCCCGCCTGCTGCAT
>CAZBYL010000111.1:378-2008 GCA_964496275.1 uncultured Synergistaceae bacterium
CTTTCGACTCCACCGGATTCTCCGAAAAAAACCGAACCAGAATAGCTGCCATCAAAATAACTCCGATCGCTGCTGTCCGTTTTATTAATTTGTTATATTTTGGATTTGTTATCTTGGGTAAATCTTTTTGAATTTGTTGAAGATCGTTATATAACTTCTTGGAATGAGTTCCCAGGCATCGCTGAATGATGCCCGACAATTGATATTCTTCTCTTTTCGTAAGGTTCGGCTGCGGCTGAACATGTGCAAGCATATACTGAATTGTTTTTCCCAGCCCATACAGATCCTGCTCCAGTTTACTGATTTCCTTCCCCGGATTGTATTCCTTTATGAAGTGCTTTCGCATATATTTTTTCTGTATATCTCTTATAACAAAGGCATTACTCTCCGCCTCCAGATCCAGCAGCCATAAGGAGCCTTCCTTTACAAGAACACTCTCCGGATTCAGATAACGATAGCACTGATTCTTCTGGCAGCGATGAAACTGTTCCATCTGCTTCACCAGCATCGCAAACCAGCAAAATAACTGTTCTTTGGAAATCCCTGGATGTTCCAGCAGCCACTGCATCAACAGTTTACCTTTCACATAGTCCATCGTCACACGGCATCTTCCATCGTGTTCAATAAATTTAATTACTTCATACTGTCCCCGCTCTTCCAAGCGCACCCCTCCTATCAACTCTAATGTTACCATACACAGGCCTCCGCTATGACGCATAAACGGAAAGGCTGTACATAAATATTCAGTTGCAGCATTGTTGAAATTTTAATCGATGATATCCGTGAAATAGTGTGACGGTTCATGGTTCTGAACGGATAGAACAAAGATTTCTATACTATGAAATAGCTGAGATGAATCTAAGTACTTTGTATAATACTAGACGGATTAAAAAAATGCAAGCACTTTGTGCCTGCATTTAAATTTCATACTTTTTATAATTCTTTTAGTTTTTCCAATGCTGCTTCTATTACCTTGTCCATATCATAATACTTGTAGTTACCAAGCCGTCCTCCGAAAATTACATGTTCCTCACGATCCGCTAATTCACGGTATTTCATGAATAAAGAATTATTCTGCTCATTATTTACCGGATAATACGGTTCCATTCCCGGTGTCCACTCAGAAGAATATTCCCGCGAAATAACAGTCTTAGGCTGCGTGCCATATTCAAAGTGCTTATGTTCAATAATACGTGTATAAGGAACCTCTCGCTCTGTATAATTGACGACCGCATTTCCCTGATAATTCTCTTCATCGAGTACTTCTGTTTCAAAACGTACAGAACGGTATTCGAGTGCTCCCAGTTTATAATCAAAATACTCATCAATCATGCCCGTAAAGATGATTTCATCTGCAACATCAGGATGTTCTCCCCTAAATTGAAAGAAATCCACTCCTGTGATCACTTCGATGCCCTCGAGCATCTTCCCGACAATGGCTGTGTATCCGCCCTTCGGAATTCCCTGATATCTATCATTAAAGTAATTATTATCATATGTGAATCTACATGGGAGGCGTTTGATGATAAATGCAGGTAAATCCTTACAGTCCCTGCCCCATTGCTTCTCCGTATATCCCTTGATCAACTTCTCGTATACATCACGCCCGACCAGTGACAATGCCTGTTCC
>CAZBYL010000112.1:0-1116 GCA_964496275.1 uncultured Synergistaceae bacterium
TTGCAAGCGGCAATTTTCATTGTCTTTCCTGTCTGAGGATTTCTACCTTCTCTCGCTGCTCTCTCGCTAATTTCGAATGTACCAAATCCGACTAACTGAATCTTCTGGCCTTTCTTAAGTTGTGCTGTAACTACATCAACAAAAGCTTTTAATGCTTTCTCTGAATCTTTCTTTGATAATTCTGCTTTTTCAGCGATCGCTGCTACTAATTCTGTTTTGTTCATGGATAAATTCCTCCTCTTGATTATATTAGAATACCGTTGTACTCTAGGCTAGTTTTGAGCAGGCTTCATACCTTATCATTTGCATGAATGTCGCCCTTAAATATAGTTATACCTGTTCGCATTCTGTTTGTCAAGGAATTTTACCTGTCCAGGAGCTTTTCAGACCTTGGAAGCTTCTTTTTAGCACTTTGTTTATGCTTTCTTTATACTTTTTGATGTCACCAAGTAACATGAAAGCGCCGCCGCGAGCACTGTAAGTGTCAGTCCTCAGCCATTAAAGCATCTTGTCGATCATTGCCATAACCTCTTTGCCCAGCGCTGCTGACTTTGCGTCCGCATCGTCAAGAGAGTTTCCTTTGATTCCATAGTAGAATTTGATTTTGGGTTCTGTTCCGGATGGCCTTACACAGAGCCATGCATCATCCGTCAAATCATAATAGAGAACATTTGATGATGGTAATCCGGTTCCTGTAACTGCACCAGTGGCCATGTCCTTAATCGTGTCTGCCTTGTAGTCTCTCGCTTTCAGAACCTTATATGCACCAATCTCTGCCGGAGGATCTTTCCTTAGAGTTTCCAGGATCTCCTGAATCTTAGCCAGTCCCTCGATTCCCTTAAGTGAAACAGCCTGAATATCATCCTTATAATAGCCATACTTGTCATACATGTCAATCATGGCATCCCATAATGTCTTACCCTGTGTCTTATAGTAAGCCGCTGCTTCGCAGAGTGCCATGGTTGCAACGATAGCATCCTTGTCTCTCGCATGTGTTCCGATCAGGCAGCCATAGCTCTCTTCAAATCCAAATACATATTGTCCTTTTCCTGAGTTCTCAAAACCAAGAATCTGCTGACCTATGAACGGCTGGGCAAGTGGTATCTCTGGCTAGCG
>CAZBYL010000112.1:1126-1881 GCA_964496275.1 uncultured Synergistaceae bacterium
TCCTGTAAGAACCTCAATCAATCCTACATTATATGCCTTTGCAATCGCATCTGCCATATTCGATGTAACGATTGTTTTGATCAGGTATCCATCCTCCGGAAGACCTGCTGTTGCCGCTCTCTGGCTAATCTCGTAATCAGCCAGCAGGCAGCCTGACATATTACCTGTCAGTACTTTATATTCTCCTGATGCCATGTCCTTCACAAACACGCCAAGTCTGTCAGCATCCGGGTCTGTTGCAAGTACAATATCCGCATCCACTTCTTTGGCCAGTTTAAGACCTAATACAAACGCTTCATCGGATTCCGGGTTTGGATAAGACACTGTTGGGAAATCTCCATCCGGCAGCTCCTGTTCTTTTACAACGTAAACATTTTCAAATCCAAGTTCCTTCAGGATCCTTCTGGCTGGAATATTACCAGTTCCATGGAGAGGGCTGTAAACGATCTTCAGTTTCTTGCCTTCTGCCGCAATTGCATCTGCATGTATGACCTGTTTCTTCAGTTCTGCAATATAAGAATCATCGATTGCAGCACCAATCACTTCATATAAACCCGCCGCCTTAGCGTCTTCCAGGCTCATAGTCTTCGTGATGGTATAATCTTCAATCGCCTTAACCTCGTCCATAATGCCCTTGTCATGAGGCGGTGTAATCTGTGCACCATCTTCCCAATATACCTTATATCCGTTATATTCCGGCGGATTGTGACTGGCTGTAATATTAATACCTGCGATGCACTTTAATTCACGCACTG
>CAZBYL010000113.1:0-1880 GCA_964496275.1 uncultured Synergistaceae bacterium
TGATTCTGCAGTTTTTCATTCTCGTCAAATATACCTCTTGTCACAAATGTCACCGTCCTGGAACCCGGTTTCTTAATCCCTCTCATCGTCATACAAGTGTGTTCTGCCTCGATCATCACCATGACTCCCTGAGGATTCAGATGTTCCATAAATGCATCTGCCACCTGGGCTGTGAGTTGTTCCTGAAGCTGCAGTCTCCTTGCGAACACTTCCAGCGTCCTTGCGATTTTACTGAGCCCGACCACCGTTCCGTTTGGAACGTATGCAATATGTGCTTTTCCATAGAACGGAAGCATATGATGCTCACACATGGAATAAAATGGAATGTCTTTCTCTATTACCATGTCGTTGTTATTCACACGAAAGCGCTTTGCCAGGTGCACGCCTGCATCCTCTCCCATTCCGCCCGCAATCTCTTCATACATTCTTGCAATGCGATCCGGTGTCTCAACCAGACCTTCTCTGTTTACATCCTCTCCCATTCCTTCCAGAATCAGACGAACGCCTTCTCTAATCTTCTCTTGATCCATGTTTGATACCTCTTTTTTCCACAATCCGCGTAACCTCACCTAGAAACGAAAGGGATCCAAATGCAACGATTACATCTTCCTTATCTGATAGTTCCATACTTTTATCTACTGCGTGTTCGATCGTATCTGCCGCTTCTGCCGACGAATGATATTTGCTCCATACATCCGCAAGTTCTGCCGCTTTCATGGCACGCTCATTATCCGGTGTTTCGATGGTAATGACATGCTGCATAAAAGGTGCTGTCAGCTGAATGATTTTCTCATATTCTTTATCCCGGAACACTCCCATAATACAGCGGATCTTCTTGTCCGGGAAGTACTGCTTAAATGAATCTGCCAGCATCTTTGCCGCTGCTTCATTATGTGCTCCATCTATGATAAACAACGGCTCCTTATGTATCACCGTAAAACGGCCTCTCCAGCTGGCACGTTTCATTCCCTCATATACCTGCTTATCCGTCATGACAATGCCGAGAGCACGGAGTTCTCCAACTGCCTCCAACGCCAGCACCGCATTTTCAATCTGGTAAGTGCCTGCCAGTGAAATCTCCATATCCTTCCACTTCTTGTAACTAAAACGTTGCGTCTCATATCCGTAACGGACATCTCTGATTGCTTTCTCCTCCACAATACTCAGCGAGCAGTGCTGTTCTCTGGCAGTTTGGGCAATCACATCCATCGCCTCCGGTGCCTGATGACAGGTCACGACTGCCGTGCACGGCTTGATAATCCCAGCCTTACTTTTGGCAATCTCTTCCAATGTATCGCCCAGAAATCCCATATGATCCATACTGATCTGCGTAATCACTTCCATGATGCTTGTCCTGACTACGTTGGTGGCATCGAGAAGCCCGCCAAGCCCCGTTTCCAGTATAACAAAATCACATCCCATCTCTTTGAAGTATAAGAAACCCATGACGGTCTCCACTTCAAATACGGTAGGATGTGTCTTGCCTTCTGCTTCCATCTCCCGGATTACTTCCGAAATGATAGTAACAAAACGGGAAAGGGGCTCTTCTGCAATCTCCTCTTCGTTCACCTGAATGCGTTCCTCATAGCGAAACAAAGTGGGAGATACATACCTGCCGACCACATATCCCGCTTCCTTTAAGACCGTCGAGATATAGGACAGCACTGACCCTTTCCCATTTGTTCCGGAGATGTGGATAAACTTCAGATCATCCTGGGGATTTCCCAGTCTGTCCAACATCTCCTTCATATTTTCCAGCCCCAATACACTTCCGTATTTGGAAATATCTTCCAAATATACTTTTGACTTTTTATAATTCATGTTACTCCTATCTGTATATCGTTTTCTCAGCCTTCGCGGCTAATGCTTATTATAATACA
>CAZBYL010000114.1:0-1845 GCA_964496275.1 uncultured Synergistaceae bacterium
TGTTTATTTAACGGCTAAAACAAACATCCCCCGGTTTATCAACACCGGGGGATTAATAAAAGGCAAGTCCGTCGAGAATATCAATAATTAGTATGCATATATCATTGAACTTTATAGCACCGGCATAACTGTAATCTTTTTGGTATTTATTCCAAAATCCGTTCATTCTTTCGCTTGCAGCAATGTCTTGCATTACTTTTCCGTATTCTCTTATAGCCGGCAGACTTCCCCGTTTTGTCGCTGTTTCTTCTATTGCTTTTTTTAGAATTTCAGAGCTTAAACTTTTTTCATACAAATGATGAAGTATGTAAATATCATAAAAATCTCTTGACCTAGTATTGGCAATATTCCGGCTGATAACTGTTTCCAATTTTTCGGCCAGCAAAGTCTCAAGATTATAGGCAAACACTTGTATGCTTCGGTCGTCAAACATCAGATTAAGCTTATAATCAATAGCACCTGGGGTTATTATATCGCCTGTTGTCACGTCAACAAAAAGCGGAACACTGATTGGAGGGTAATCAGCTTTCAATCCCACACGAATTCCCGGATAATCATCTGATTCTCTTATATCTTCAATACCGGAAATTTCAAATGTCACGTTATCATATAAGCTGACCCGGCAGATTTCTTCGAAAACGAGTCGCAAAGTCTTATGTGACAATTCGAGCCCTTTAATTGTGGTGTCCAAATCCATTGTTGTTCTTGCATCCAGACCAACAATTGCACCAATCAAAAAGCCGCCTTTCAGAATAAAGTTTTTTTGATATTTCGTTAACGTAATTCTTTCCAGCAGACGTTCAAGCATATAATTCTGCAGGACTAATTGTTCCGTAATGTGTTTCTCTGCTGCCTTTTTCTTTATAAATGCCTTGAGTTGCATTGAGTTCTTTGTAATCACAGCAGAACCTCCAGGTAAGCAACTATTTTACTTTTTACCCGCAGAAGCTCGGCATATTCAAGCAGACGCGAAATGTTTTTTTCTTTTGACAGCGCATACCGCTTCATTGCTTGATTCACAATCTGAATATCACAGACGTTATTACCTTTTACAATATCGCAAAGAGTGCGTTCGAGGTCATAGAGTCGTATTGTGTTACCAAAGGGCGTTTTACTTTCAACAATTCCAAGCTCATATATCTTTTTAAGAGCCTTTTTCATTAGAATATTCGTGCCGGAAATCGATTTGGCGTGATATCCGTATGGAAAAGTCATTACAAACCTTGTCGGTGTCCTGTCGCTAAAACCATGAATGTAAAGTGCCGTTTCGTGCGAGAAAATCCCTTTCCTGTATTTGTATTGCAATATGAGCATTTCATCTTCCCAGGCTTCCGGTGCTGCGTAAATACCGCGATCGACCTTTTGTAAAAGCTTTTTGGCCGTCATCTTGCTTAAATAAAGCCTCGGAATCCCGGCAGCATTTATCTGAGCAGTTGTTACAATACCGCTCTGCCGCTCAAGAATCTCTGTTATTGCTTTAATATGATTCATGAATTGTTACCTCATGCCACACAACCACACTCTAAATTATAACAAATTAGAGTGTGGTTGTATACAATCGGTAACATTTTTTAGGTGAAATGTAAAAGTAGTTTCACGATTTAAAAGTAAGTTCATTGTGTAAGACTTGTTTCACGTTTTATTATACAAAGCGTGAAACAAACTTTACATTTTACATTGCCGGAAAAATATTCTTATAGCTTTGATATCATCGCTAATAAATGTTAAAATTAAAGTTAAGAGGATTCTATCTGTTATTGATTGGCGAATAAACATGAACAGTGCGTATAATAAATATTTTGGTCTGACAAATGATTTGTTGTTTAAGATAGTGTTCGGGCGCAA
>CAZBYL010000115.1:0-1825 GCA_964496275.1 uncultured Synergistaceae bacterium
CAATAACGGAGGCTTTACTATTTCATTTTTTTATCTTGGACACGAATGACTAATTCTATACTCTTGTAATAGTTCGAACTTTTTAAGTGCTTATTTGTTGCATGGCTCTAAAGTGGCCGTGTTATAATTTTAAAGAAGAATAATTAATTGGGTGGTGGTGGCAGTGGACAAAGCAGGTGTCATCTATATTCTCACAAATCCGTCGTTCCCTGAATATGTAAAAATCGGCTATGCAGACGATGTTGAGCAGCGTCTCCGCCAGCTCAACAGGAGCGAGTGCATACCTTTTGCTTTCCGTGTTTTCGCAACGTATGAAGTAAACTCGCGCTTATCTGATTTGAAGATTCACACTATTATCGATAAGTTGAATCCTGACCTACGCTCCATTGAGACATTCAGCGGCCAGAAGCGAGTGCGGGAATTCTATGCCATGTCACCGGAGGATGCATATTCTATACTTGAAGCGATCGCAGAAATTAACTGCTGCGCGGCTAAACTGACGCTCGTGACGCCAAATGCCGAAGAAGTCCAGGCCGAAGAGACTGCTCAGGAAATTGATACAGAAAGCACAGAGAGGGCATCCAACTTCTCATTCTCAAAATGTCAGATACCTGCCGGAGATGAGATAGAGTATGCTTATGACCCTACCATCAAGGCAAAGGTCACCGATGACCGAAACGTTGAATACAACGGTGAAATTATGTCGCTAACGGCATTAGCAAAAGCCCTCTCAGGAAAAAAATACTCTATAGCCGGCCCGAAGTACTTCAAGTATAAAGGTGAGTGGCTCAACGATATTCGACGCAGGCTGGGAGTTTAAAATTTGGGAATCTTCGAGACTTGTCTGGAGACTAGTGAAATCACATATCAATAACTCATAAGAAAAAGTTATTTCTGTGTTTTAGATAGCTTATTCTGGTGAATTATATTTGAAAAGAGGAAAAACATGGCTTATCTTGAAGAGAATGAGTGGATGATTATAAATGAAATTACATATAATACCCATTGGATTTACTCAATAGAAGATTTTCAAACTATGCTTCTAGATATGATCAAGTTTCTTATCGACTACGATGTAATTATTATCTCTCGCATTAAACAAAATGATACTGGATTGGAGCTGTATGGAGCGCAATCTCGTGGCATAGATCAAAATCATCTGGATATCTGGCTCCATGAAACACTTGAATCTGACTATTCTAGATGGATGTTATTTAGTGCAAAAAATTTAGCGTTTAGAGAATCGGATTTGTCATCTGGAGAACTTTCACAACAAACAGATTTATATAAACTATTTTATCTTCCTTATAAATTAAAATATTCTATGGGAATCTGTTTTGTCTTTAGAAATACCCCGTTAGCAATTTTAAGATTATACAGACGTGAAGACAGAATTGATTTTTGTATGCGCGATATGTTTATCCTTAATCAGTTACATAATCATTTTGCTTATCGTTTCTCTTATGAGGTGAATAAAGGTGATACTCGCTACTTCTGGGCGAAGGGACAATTTATGCGAATATGTGAGGAGAATCACTTAACGGGCAAAGAAGCTGAGATATTCAATCTTACGATTAAAGGAATGACTAATCTAGAAATTGGTAATAGTATGAAAATCAGCGTCAGTACTGTAAAAAAGCATTTAAATAGTATTTATACAAAAATGGGTGTGAAAAATAGAGTGCAACTCTTACAGTATCTCCCGCCTTCGACTAATAAAATTAATTACGGAGAATTATAGAACACTATAGTGTTCTATTGCTAAACTTATCATTCTTTCCTCTGGTTCCTCGAAATATTATATTCATTAGCATTCGTGTCCAAG
>CAZBYL010000116.1:0-1770 GCA_964496275.1 uncultured Synergistaceae bacterium
TATGCAATCCATCCACAAAGGAATGATGTGCCTGTACAGAAATTGGAATCATAACTTTTCCATCTTTTTCATAGTATTTCCCCCAATCAAAAAGAGGTGTTGCATTATCCTTCTTTCCAGAGTTTGTATGTGATATATGAGTGTATGTAACCCACGGCATAGGCGAACATTGGAAAACATCATTTCCTAGTGGTCCTGTAAAATATTCTTTCTGTTCATCTGCTGTTTTTGATGCCAATTCACAGTATTCCTTCAAATCATCTATCATTGGAACATTTACTACCTTAAATAAATCGGTTTCCTTATTCAAATAAGTAAAGGCGGTATCTATTTTATCATAAAGAACCACTTGTCCGTCTACAAAACGATAGCGAAAGGCTTCTATTTTGTTTGCGCACTTGCAAACTGCATATACCATAGCCAATGTAAACGATAATCCTTGTTCCTTAACCATACGCTTAAAATTTGTAATATCTGCTTCGAATGTTACACAAAAAGCAGGTTCAACACTGTTTCTAAAAACCATACAGTGCATTGCCCTTTCCCATGTTTTTTCATCTATTATCTGATACGAATTAGCCATATTTTTATCCCTCCAAATTCCGAGTTGTCAATCTCTTAAAAAACCAGTTACTCTTTCTTCCCAGTGTACCTCTTCGCCTTTCTGGTTACAGTCCCATCTGCATGACGTTCAATGTTACTTCTGCTCTCACGCATTTCCTGGACGGCTCTGAACATCTCTCGTGAGATGATAGCCGGGTGATGGTCCTCCTGGATGTATTTCTTATGCTCTCCATTATTCTGGATTCTCTTCTTCTCCGGGAAATTGGGGGAGAAGGTCTTATAGAGAATCACATCACCGACATATTTCTCATTGGTCAGCATGGTTTCGATGGAACGCTTCGACCAAGTCGTTTTTCCCCTGGAAGTCAAAATACCTTTTTCTTCCAGATACTTCTTAATCCCGCCCACACTATATCCATCCAGATACATCTGAAATATCTGGCGTATTACCTCTGCCTCCGGCTCGTTGATCACCAGGCTGCCATCTTCGGCATTATTGTATCCGTAGCATTTACGATTATAGATCTGGGCATCCGGGTTCTGAGCTGCCTTATCCAGGCTCCATTTGATGTTCTCACTCTTGTTCTCGGATTCACCCTGGGCAATGGCTCCATGAAGGCTGATTGCAAGTTCCGCTTCCTTGTCAAAGGAATACAGCTGCTCATTCTCAAAGTAGACCGGGACATTCATTTCCTTCAGTTCCCGTACAATGGTCAGAACATCCACAGTGTTTCTGGCAAAGCGGCTGATGGACTTGGTGTACACAAGGGTCACTCTCCCGGCTCTACAATCGTCCAGGAGCCGCATTAGGTTCTTACGGTTATCAGATGTCCTACCAGACTGAATGTCCAAATAGACGTCATGCAGCCGCGCCTGATGGCTATTAGCCACATCGGCAATAAGACCGGATAGCTGGTGACCAACGCTCACAACTTGTGTTTTGCTTGTAGTGCTGACGCGGCAATAGATGCCAACCTCATATCTTGACGGCGGTAATGGCGGATGCTGTTTCAATTTTTTAACGATAGCCATAATGCCCTCCTGCGTTATCGTTATAGAGTACACCCGTATAGGTTGTTCTCATTATAACTCAGATTAGGCTAACTGTATATAAAAATGTAAAAACCCCTGAAAATAAATGGGATTGTGAGTGCGGATAACAGCCTACTTTACATTCATCGTAACCACCATTTTGATACAATCCAA
>CAZBYL010000117.1:0-1763 GCA_964496275.1 uncultured Synergistaceae bacterium
TACAGCACTCATAATTTCTTCTGTCATAACACTTTTCCTCCTCATCATGAAATTAAAAAAAGCGAATGCAAACGGCCCTTGTCCCTTATCAAGCTCCTTTGCTTCGCTTCTTCTAACTTATTAAAATAAAAAGACACTACGGTTTTCCCATAGCGCCTTTGCTTTATGTATTGCATAATATCATCCTGTTTCTCATCTGTCAATCATTTTTTACAATTTTTTACAAACAGTTTGTAATGACGGTCAGATTCAATCACATCGCGGTCAAATAAAAACCCCAGTTTCTTCAACAGCCGCAATGAGCTTTCATTTTTTTCATCCACAAGAGCCTGTACCGCTTCAAATGCAAGTTCTTCCCGCGCATATCTTAGAATTGCTTCACACACCTCGTAGGCATATCCTTTTTTCTGAAAAGGCACACCGATCACAAAGCCAAGCTCCGGGATTTCATATCCTTCTCTTACACTAAGTCCCGCTCTTCCGATAATTTCTCCGCTCTCTTTCAGAATCACTGTCCAAAGTCCAAACCCGTAAAAACCATAAATCTGTTCAATATAAGACTTCATATAGGCAATTTCAGATTCTTTTTCAGGGAACAAATTCTCCATATAATATGTGATGGATGGATCCTGATAAATCCGATAAAAATCCTCCACATCAGACACCATGCTCTCCCTGACACGTAATCTTTCTGTCTCGAGAATATTCCAGGGAAGACCGGCAAGACGGCAAAAAGCTTCTTCATAAGAACGATATTCCAGCGAGAAAATGTCCTCCACCGCATACTTTGCCGCCGAGAGATTTTGATCTTTATTGTTTTCATGATAAACTGCAATCACAAAGTACCCCAGGCATAAAAGTCTTTGAAGGCAAAGAGGATCATCTGTAAGGATCAGCATTTCCCCAGGAGAAACAAGCCCTGCCTGTATCATTTCTTCACACAGCTTCTCGCCACGTTCTGAGTCCAGCTTCCGAAACAGAACTTTAACGTCTCCCTCTTCTGTCCTTTTCAGAATTTCACCCCTGCATCTATCCACAGCTTCATAATAATATTCAGTTAGCAAAAACAGAATGTATTTCATCATTGTCAACTCCGGCTGCTTCCGATAAAATAGTAATAGCGCTTATATTATAATACGGCGTTCTATAAATGGAAAGAAAGGAAGTAACTATTATGGCTCAAAATCCTGTTGTTACATTTACAATGGAAGACGGAGGTGTGATCAAAGCCGAGCTTTATCCCGAAATTGCTCCAATCTCCGTAAACAATTTTATCAGTCTGATCAACAAAAACTTTTATGATGGTCTGATCTTTCACCGTGTCATCCGGGGCTTTATGATCCAGGGAGGGGATCCTGAGGGTACCGGTTGCGGAGGTCCCGGTTATAGCATCAAGGGAGAATTTTCCCAGAATGGCGTGGAAAACAATCTCAAGCATACGGAAGGAGTCCTTTCCATGGCCAGAAGCATGGCTCCCAATTCGGCAGGTTCCCAGTTCTTTATCATGCATAAGACTTCTCCTCATTTAGACGGCTCCTATGCTGCCTTTGGAAAAGTAATTGAAGGAATGGATATTGTGAACAAAATTGCTGAAACAGCGACAGATTATGCTGACAGACCGTTAGAGGATCAGAGAATGAAAAGCGTTACTGTTGAAACTTTTGGTATCGATTATCCCGAGCCGGACAAATTTTAAGTATTTTATAGTACCAGAGTACTAGTCCGTTCACATTTTGTTCATATTTAATTTAAAAAAACTTAAT
>CAZBYL010000118.1:0-1721 GCA_964496275.1 uncultured Synergistaceae bacterium
CTTCAAGGATATAGCAAAAGTTCCCGTAAGAATAAACGGAATACCGGTGGATTAAGTTTTTTATCATATTACTTACAAAACCGTGTCTCTGCTTAAGTGCAAAGGCGCGGTTTTGTTTTTCACATTTGCTCTCTTGTGAGATAATATAGGCGGCAACAATATCAATTAAAAATTTTTCGAGGGAGAGTCAGAATTATGAGAGCTTACGAGAGATTGCTTAAGTATGTTCAGATTGCAAGCGCTTCCGACCCTAAGTCCGAATGCACTCCGAGCAGTGAGGGAATATGGGAGATGGCGCGCTTTCTCAAGCAAGAGATGGAAGAAATGGGGCTGTCCGATGTGTTGCTTGACGAAAAAGCCTATCTATATGCCGCCATTCCGTCTAACATAGATAAAGATGTTCCCGTACTTGGTTTTATTGCACACATGGATGTCTCTTCCGATGCTCCTTCTGTGGACATCAAAGCAAGAGTCGCGGAAAATTATGACGGCGGAGAGCTGATTCTAAACGATAATCCTAAAATCATCCTCTCTCCGGACAAATATCCTTCGCTGAAGCGGTACGTTGGGAAAGACCTTGTCGTTACGGATGGGACGACTTTGCTTGGGGCAGACGACAAAGCAGGTATCGCAGAGATACTTACAATGGCAGAGACAATGCTCTCCGACCCCGGGATCAAGCACGGAAAAATTGTTATTGCCTTCACGGCAGATGAGGAGATAGGCAGAGGCGCCGATTTCTTTGACGTGAAGAGTTTCGGAGCGGACTTCGCCTATACTGTTGACGGGGGAGGTTTCGGGGATATCTCCTACGAAAGTTTTAACGCTATAAGCGCGAATGTCAAATTTACCGGAGTAGGCGTACATCCCGGCGCATCCAAAAATGTTATGGTCAATGCCCAGCTTCTCGCTATGGAACTTTTTTCCATGCTCCCCGTAGCTGAGCGCCCTGAATATACATCCGCCAGAGAGGGCTTTTTCCTGCTCACATCAAGCGGCGGAAATGTCGAAAACGCGTTTCAGAGCTACATCCTGCGCGACCATGACTATGCAAAGGTTGAGCGCCGCATGGAGATTATGAAAAGCGCCGTAGCTTTTATCAATGACAAATATGGCAAGGGCAGTGTGGAAGCGGAATTTACGGAGACATACCGCAATATGGCGGAAGAAGTCATGAAGTATCCCTTCATGGTTGATATAGCCGTTCAGGCGGTAAAAGACGCGGGGGGAAAGCCCGAGATAGACCCCATTCGCGGAGGAACGGACGGATCGAGGCTCTCCTTCATGGGGCTGCCGTGCCCGAACCTCGGCACGGGAAGTCACAGCCATCACGGCAGAGCAGAGTACGCGTGTGTCCAGGCAATGGATGACATTGTCTCATCTCTCCTGAATATAGCTGCCTCTTACGCTAAGCTCGAAGGAGTAAAAAAGGCGTAAAGAAGAATCTTGCTTGCGGCTTTAGGCTATTTTAAGTCCAAGCATCTTTGCAAGCTCGACAGCCTGCAATGCGCTGACGGTAAGGCCTCTGAGCTCCGAATATGTGTCGGAAAGAGTAATCCCGTCTATGTTGCATGTAGAAAAATCCATACCGCGGAGCTTTGCCTTGAAGAAATCGGCACGCGACAGGTCCGACTCACTAAAAATGCTTTTTTTGAATTCAGCTTCTGAAAATACGGACTCCGTGAAGGCGCACCTTTCGGCCGCAGCGGAGTCCATTATTA
>CAZBYL010000119.1:0-338 GCA_964496275.1 uncultured Synergistaceae bacterium
TTGTAGAAGAGGTAGAGCGGTTAAGTGACGGAAAGATGAAGATTGATATTTATCCGAACAGCACCATCGGAAATGATACAGAATTATTAGAAAGCTGTGCGGATGGAGACATTCCGTTTGTTGTACAGAATACAGCTCCGCAGGTAAGCTTCATGCCGGATATGGCAGTGTTTGATTTACCTTGTGCATTCTCGACGATCGAGGAAGCGAGAGAAGCGGTTGACAATGTAGAATTTTATAATGAGATCCAGGCAGTGTATGAATCGGCAGACTATCATCTCCTTGGAATTGCAGATCAAGGGTTCCGTGTTATGACATCAAACACGAAGGTAACGAAG
>CAZBYL010000119.1:348-1414 GCA_964496275.1 uncultured Synergistaceae bacterium
AGATCCGGACGATGGAGAATTCCAATCACCTGGCGTTTTGGAAAGCCCTGAGCGCAAATCCGACTCCGATGGCATTCAGCGAAGTATATATTGGCTTGCAGCAAAATACGATTGATGCGCAGGAGAATCCATATGAGGTCATCGTTTCAGGAAAAATGTATGAGCAGCAGGATTACGTCATTGAGACAAACCATCTTCCGCATTACATCTGCCTGTTCATGAGTCAGGAATTTTTCAACCGGTTACCTGAGGATGAACAGGTAATATGCACAGAGGCGGCAAAAACCGCAACGGAGTATGCGAGGGAACAATCCGATTCCAGAATTCAGGATCGTATTGATATTATGGAAGCTTCCGGAACGGAGCTTGTGGCGGTGTCAGAAGAATTGCATGAAGAGATGCTTCAGCAGTCTCAGGGAATCTATGAATCAATCCGAGAGGCAGTGGGGGATGAACTGGTAGATGCTTATACACAGGATGGTTCAAAGTAGTGAAGCGGAGCAGCAAATCAGCAGTGTGAAGTATTAAATCAGCGGAGTGAAGCAGTAGGATAGACGTGCATTGGGATTACGTCAGAGCATAAATAAAAAAGTGCACAAAAAATGAATTTATATTTTGTGCATTATCAAGGCTTTACAGATAATAAAATGAGTGGTAAGATTGATGCATCAGTTAAACATCACGAGAAAAAGAGAAGAGAGTGCTTATGTCAAGATTGAGTGAGAAAGCATACAAAAGTGTAAAGAGCAGTGTGATGGAAAAACCATCGGGAACATTTTACAGTGTTCGAAAGTCAGCAACAGAATTAGGAATGAGTTATACACCGGTGAGGGAGGCACTGCTGCAGCTGCACGCGGAGGGATTGCTTGAGCGGGTTCCGAATGTTGGATTTTTCACAGTAAAGATGGATATGCGGATGATTACAAACATCTATCAAAGCAGAGAATGTGTCGAGCAGTATGTGCTTCCGAAGATTATAAGGGAGCTTACATCAGACGATATTGCCTTTTTAAAACAGATGATTGAAAGTCAGCGGCAGTCGTTATTAAAAGGTGATATCTCGGCA
>CAZBYL010000119.1:1424-1706 GCA_964496275.1 uncultured Synergistaceae bacterium
GATCAGGAGTTCCACTGTTACTTGATTGACAAGCTGGACAACACACAGATATCGGATTTTTACCGGGGAGTCAGGACACAGTACAGAATCGGTTCGCAAGAGATTGCGCAGGAGCACAGTATGGTTTCTGTGGAGGAACATGAGGAATTCTTAGAGATGTTAGAGAAGAAGGAGTATGAAGGCGCTCTGAAAAATTATGCAAAACATGCAATTCTGACTGTTGTAAGAATGAGAGAAGGTTTTGTGACAATATAATAAAATTTTTTACACTAACTGATGCAT
>CAZBYL010000120.1:0-1685 GCA_964496275.1 uncultured Synergistaceae bacterium
ATTATGATGCTGTTGCGTCTCTGCCTCTTGATGAAGGCGAGCCAGACCCACTGAAGCGCGAAAAGAATGATGGTGCATAACAGCCCCGCCCTCGAACGTAAGAGTATGATGAATAATGCAAGGAAAATGTAAGACAAGATGTTAAACAGCTTCAGCCTCCTGCTCTCCGTCTCGAAGAACTCCATGAAACAGAACGTCATAGCAAAGCCGGCATACATGGAGAGGTAACTATGGTGAACGTAATAAAGCTTCATCAGCTCTTGGTCGAAGAACCTTGAGGTCCCTGCTCCGCAGAAGATGACGTCGTAGATGGCGTAGCCAAGGTTCATGAGGAAGAAGCCGATGCAGCCCGCCACAAGGCTGTACGCTATCGCCCTGAACCGCTCTCTCGTGAGATACGACATGTCCGAGAACAAAAATACCATTGGGAAGATAAGGAATCCGAGCTTCTTCGAGACCTGAGCCCAGCCGACGGAGACGTCATCAGTATAAAGCATACCGATGAGGTATATCAGCCATGTTGACATGAAGACGATGTATGCCCATTTGAACCTCTTCTGCTCCGGGTTGAGACGGAAACGCTGCGCAATAGCGAGTTTTAAGAGCGCACATACAAACAATGCCGCCTCCAAATACTGCGCTACACGCCATGAAAACGGTATCGCAAGCGCAAGCAACATCATGATGATAAATTCCGCCTTTTGAAATCGTGTCAGGTCTTTGAACAACTCTCTCATACTTAATGCTCTGATTATTAAAATATTACTTACCTCTTTACACAGCTCCGCCACCTCAGTCACATGGAGCGACTAATGAAAAAAAGCCTTATTTCTGATAAAGCGCAAAAATAAGACTTTTTTATTTATAATTTTAAAAAATAATATGGTGCGTTAGAATATCTTGAGTTGAGACGCTTCTTTGCGCAGTTTCTTGTTGAAAAACCATCTGATGTCGGAGCACCATGCCCTGAAATATTGGCAATAATCAAGGAAGAAGATATAGCTGAAATAAACGAAGATGCTGCCTGCAAGGGCTATCTCCCATGGCGTTAGGCAGAACAGCAGTATTATCTCCGTGAACGAGATGATGGAGTTCATCAGCAGTTCGACACCGTAGTTGACAGTGTTGCGGAACGCCGGGTCCTTGATGCTTTTTAAGATAATGCTTGCCGTTATCCATGTAGGCAACGACACTGCCGATGCTAAGAGGAAGAACGGTAATCCGATGATAATCAATAAAGTGGTGAGTAATGTGCTCCAGAATGGCTTCTTCTTCGCCACGGAAATGACAGAAATCTTACTCTTCTTTCTTTTTTGGCAGAACGCTTTGGCTTTGTCAAAAAGCTCTCTCGCCTTGTCGGGTTGTTTCTCTCTTAAATCAAGAATCTTGGCTATGAACGCATTGTTCCTTTCCCGTCTCTCCTTCGGAGACTCATTGCCTTTCTTGACGTTTATCTTCGTGAGCTCCCAGATGGCGTCGTAATCCTCATCATCGGGAATGAACGTTATCAGTTTGCTCATCTTTTCGGAGAGAATGGCTTTTAACCCGTTCATAATGAAGGCGTCCGTCTCTCCCTCGTGTTCCTTCATGTACTCGGTGACGTTGATGGGCTCGCCAAAACTGATGAGTATGGTGGAACGGTAACGGAAATAGTCGCCGTAGTCAAGACCCGTCGGGATAATATA
>CAZBYL010000121.1:0-1675 GCA_964496275.1 uncultured Synergistaceae bacterium
CTGCTGTACAACAAATCAGACCATGGGGGTACAGAGAGAAGGTGCATTTGCTGAATACATTACTATGCCGATTGAAAGAATTTATGACGGCAAGGGACTTCCGGCTAAGACGTTGGCACTCATCGAGCCATTCTGTATCAGTTACCATGGAGTGGCAAGAGCGAATGTGGTAAAAGGTGATCATGTATTGGTCGTTGGAGCAGGAACCATTGGAGTTCTCGCCGCAGTGGCTGCAAAGGCTAAGGGCGGGAAAGTGTATATCGCAGATATTGCAAAAGAAAAGTTAGAGTATGCAGTGAACGAATTCGGCCTGGATGGAATGATTTTAAATGACAGCCCTGAAAGCTTTGACCAACAAGTAGCAGCGATTACAAACGAGAATGGATTTGATGTGGCGATTGAAGCAGTTGGGCTGCCGTCAACATTTCAAAATTGCATTGATGCCGCGACATTTGGAGGCAGGGTTGTTTTGATCGGTGTAGGAAAGACGAATTTAGACTTCAACTTTACAATTATCCAGAAGAAGGAATTGAATATCTACGGTTCCAGAAATGCATTAAAGAAAGATTTCTTAGAGCTGATTGATTTGGTGAAAGAAGGACATGTAGACCTGGAAAAGATCGTAACCAATACATACAAGATGGAAGACGCTGCAAAGGCATTTGCAGATTTTGATAAAAATGCGGGTTCCATGTTGAAAGTAGTGTTTGAATTTTAAAATATAAAATGAGATGAAGAGGAGAAGAAGATGATGAAATTAAAAAGAATTTTAGCGGCGGGTTTAGCAAGTGCGATGGTAATTTCTCTCGCAGCATGTGGAAGTAATTCAAAAGAGGGCAGTTCGTCAAGCTCAGCGAGTGGATCAGGGGATGCGGTAGTAGTACAAATCGGATTTGAAAACTCTATTTCAGAACCGATTGGGGAGGCACTTGAAAAATGGCAGTCGTTAGTAGACGAACAAGGTGATGGAAGCATTAAGATTGAGTTATATCCAGACAGTCAGTTGGGCTCAAAGAGTGAGCTGATTGATTCCATGTTACTTGGAGAGCCTGTTATGACATTGGCAGATGGAGCATTCTATGCTGATTATGGGGTACAGGATTTTGGTATTGTATTTGGTCCATTTTTATTTGACAGCTGGGAGCAATGCTGGAACTTGATTGAAAGTGACTGGTATGCGGAGCAAAGTACTTTGTTGGAAGATAAAGGACTGAAACTTGTCGCTTCAAATTGGATTTATGGTGACAGACACACACTTACAACAAAATTAGTCGAAAATCCAGCAGACTTAAAGGGGCTTAAGATTCGTGTTCCGAGTAATGAAATTCAATCTGTTGGCTTTGATACCTTAGGCGCAACATCTACAGGTATGGATCTTGGTGAGGTCTATCAGGCATTGCAGACAGGTACCATTGATGGAGCAGAAAATCCACTGGCAACTTTGTATGGAAGAAAATTACATGAAGTTGCAAAGTATTTACTTTTAGATGGCCATGTCAAAAACTTTACAACATGGGTATGCAGTGCAGACTTCTTTAATGGTTTAACGCAGGAGCAACAGGATCTTTTAATTTCTACAGGAGAAGAAGCAGGTCTTTATAATAATGATTTGCAACAAGCATCGGAAGAAGAGTATCTGCAGAAAATGAAGGACGAGGGTGTGACTGTAACAGAA
>CAZBYL010000122.1:0-1650 GCA_964496275.1 uncultured Synergistaceae bacterium
ACCTGAGAGACAAAATTTTACTGTAACTATGTAGTGTTTTTTGTTTTTAGCTAAACATTACCAAATATTGTGACCATTAATTACAATTATTTTTTAGTCAAAGCGGATATTCAAAAATCCGCTTTGCTACTTTCTCATAACCTCATAGTAGCTATCGCTACTTGATGAGGTTAAATCAAAATGTTTGTTGTTTTAAATACTCAAATCGTTTTATGTAATTAATTTCCACAATCACAAATGTTTCACGTGAAACATTTGTGATTGTACTTCTTTATTATTCTAGATCTTATATAATTGTAAAACTTTTATTATTCAATTATGCCTTGGCGTAATTGCTGTGAGTACTCGTCAGCCTGCTGACATAATGGATCTAGAGCGCTCTGCAATCCTGCCGGAGGCTATATCTTAGTGGGAGATTGAAGCCAACCACTGAAACTAATTTCTTGTTCACCACCTATAGAGGTGGGAGTCATTCTTTCACTGAGATATAAAATAGATTACAGTGTCAAAAGTCTGCAGACAACTCATGCTTGCATGTAGGTGGTTGCAAGACTTTATGACATGCCCCGCAATGAGGATGAAGTGGGGCGTAAGCACCACATGAATCCGAATTGTGGAAGAATTCAATGCTGTGAGCACCGTAGGTGTAAACAGTAACCCACAAGGTTAAATTTCACTGTTATGACATATATTTTTTCTTTCAAAAACTTCTTTATTGTAGTATAATAGAAGAGGTAAACAACAGTAACAGAAAGAGGTGAATACTGTGAAATTAAAGGGGAAACTAATTACATGTGCAGCATTAGTGACTGCTACTACTGGCACAATACATTTCATTAACAGAGTTGTAAATTGCATTGATACAATGGAAAATCTCGTAAATGATTCCAACGGTGAATATTACGAATGGCGATTTGGAAAAATATTTTATACAAAGCAAGGAGAAGGATCTCCAATATTGCTTATACACGATTTAAATGCTATGAGTTCGCAGAATGAGTGGAATCATATTATTTCTGATTTATCAAAGACAAATACTGTATATGCCTTAGATTTATTGGGCTGCGGACAATCAGACAAGCCAAATTTAACATATACTAACTATTTATATGTTCAGCTAATTACAGATTTTATTAAACACATAATTGGTGAAAAAACGGATGTAATAGCTACTGGTGATTCAAGCTCATTTATTATTATGTCATGTGCAAATGACAAAGAAATTATCAATAAAATTATGCTTGTAAATCCTACAAGTCCTTTGGTTCTTGCAAAAATACCTACAAAGCGTTCAAGACTTATAAAAGAATTAATTGGGTTACCCATTATAGGAACATTGCTTTACAATATTCTAATAAATAAAAAATCAATTGAAGATGAATTTTACTCAACATACTACTACAATCCTCATAATATTGATGAAAACCAAATTTTACAATATCTAGAATGTTCACAAAAGGAAAATACACACTCAAAGTATTTATATGTAAGTATCAAGTCAAGATATACCAATGCAAATATAATGCATTGTCTAAACAGTATTGATAATAGTATTTATATTATTGTTGGAGATGCTAATCCTGAGTATGAACTTGCTGCAAATCAATATGAGAATCAGGTTCCTGCCATTGAAATTATTGATATTACAAA
>CAZBYL010000123.1:0-1618 GCA_964496275.1 uncultured Synergistaceae bacterium
GCATAAGAATCTGTTTCTTCGTTAGTTTAATCATTTTGCTAATACCTCATACGCCTCTTTATTCTGTTCCATTAATCGTTTAGAGATATTCATAATCTCATCATCTGTTGCATCTCTATCATCTTCTGCCTTATTAAAATCTATAACCAAGTACTTTGGTGCATTATTTTTCAGAATCACTGCGGATCCTAGTTTATCGACCATTTTTGCTACCTTTGAAAAATTCTGATTCGCCTCTGTCATTGAAACCATAGTTTTTGTATCAATTTTCATGTTCAACACCTCCTAAATTGTATTTATCCACTTATAGTATATGCTGATTCTAGGATAAATACAACCTAGAATTGATATTGTTTTATAATCCCATCATTTCTTGCACTACTCGGTCTGCCATATTCACTGCTCCGACCAAAACCAGCATGTTAAATACCAACTCTCCAATATAACTCCATACCATCGAAGCTGCAGATGCATCCGGATCGACTATAGGCGGCGATGCCGCGAAGACTGAAAAGATGATACATGCAAGAACAATGACTGCTTCCTTATGTCATCAACTATACTTTATGCATTCTTTCAATATACTTCGCCGCTTTGGCAATCGCCCTTCCTATCTCACGTGGAAATTTTTCCGTGTGAACATAATTCTTATTGAAATAAGCAATTGTATCTATTTCTACATTTGTGCCATGATACAGCTTCATCAGATCTCCCTCCCCAGAAACTGGCTCTGATACAGGTCATAATAAAATCCCTTTTGCCCCATCAATTTCTGATGATTCCCCTGTTCCATAATCCGACCATCCCTCATGACCAGAATGATATCTGCCTCACGAATCGTAGAGAGCCGATGTGCTACGATAAAGCTGGTTCTGTCCGCCATCAGCTTCGCAAATGCTTCCTGGATCTTCACTTCCGTTCTGGTATCAATAGAGGATGTCGCTTCATCCAAAATCAACATCGAAGGGTGACTCAACATCACTCTGGTAATACATAACAGCTGCTTTTGTCCCTGTGAAAGATTCCCTCCGTCTTCCGTGATCCATGTGTCATACTGCTGCGGTAATCTCTTGATAAAAGCATGCGCATAGCAGGCTTTCGCCGCCTGTATCATCTCTTCTTCTGTGGCATTTTCATTTGCTATCAGAATATTTTCCCGGATGGTTCCCGTTTTCAGCCAGGTCTCCTGCAGCACCATACCAAATCCCAGTCTCAGACTTTCTCTTGTCAATGCTCTGATATCTGTTCCATCGACCGAAATGCTTCCCTTATCCACATCATAAAATCTCATCAGCAGGTTGATCAATGTTGTCTTTCCACATCCGGTCGGACCGACAATTGCAATCTTCTGTCCCGGTTCTGCGTGGAAGTTAAAATCTTCTATCAATCGCTCTCCCTGTGTGTAGGAAAATGATACATCCTGAATTGTAATTTCTCCGTTAAAATGTTCTGCGGTAACCGCCCTCTCTGCTTCTGGTGTCTGAGGTTCTTCCTCGATTAAATCAAAGATTCTTCGTGCACAGGCAATCGCATTCTGCAATTCCGTCACTACACCCGAGATTTCGTTAAACGGCTTGGTGTACTGGTTGGCATAGCTTAAGAAGCTTGACAATTGACC
>CAZBYL010000124.1:0-1574 GCA_964496275.1 uncultured Synergistaceae bacterium
TGCTTACTCGGAGTATGCGCATTTGGCGATGCCGGGAGATTTTGAGCAGGATACCGGTCCGATTGAAAAGGTGCTAACAGTGCAGAAGGCGTTCCGAGAGAACCCGAAACTGCAATACATTTATGATTTTGGGGACAACTGGGAGCATGAAATTGAACTGGCTCGCTTTGAAGAACACAGCACGGATATAACACCCACCTGTATCATGGGCAGTGGAGATGCACCGCCGGAGGATGTGGGCGGAAGTTACGGTTTTGAAGAATTTTTGCAAGTGATAAAAAATCCTGCCGCTCCAGAATATACTCAGATGCAACACTGGGCGACGATGCAGCGATGGGAAACGTTTGATCGAGAAAAGGTGAATGCGCGGTTGCGCCATATGTAAGAGCATTTTAAATGATTGAGAGAAAAAAGGTAAGCACTTTTTGCAAGGGCTGTCTGGATATCTGCACACAGAATATCACAATCTGCCAGAAAAAATCATCGTGATAGCTTGCTGAGCAAACCGCAAAAGAAATACTGCACCTATCACCGCAGACACTTGAATAACATGCATAAACACCCACTGATTTCAGTGGGTGTTTATTCGTGAGTAGCAATGACACTTGTTTTTGTCCGGCAGAGGGGTGACGAATACGTCACGTTCCCGAATCCATAAATTTCCTGTAAAATGGAGATAGGGGGTGAGGGGGGCGTGGGATGGAGGAAACCTTAACAAACAATCAAAATTTGATTTGTGGAGCAGCAATTTCATTGATAATAAAGATCGTTATCATAGTATTTCGTAATAAAGTGGTCAAGATGGTTTATGACCTTACGAAGAAAAACAATCAAGATCGTAAGCTGTCATGATAGGTTAATGGTTCTGCCTAATAAGAGTAAGCAGTAAGTCCCCCAAAGAGTAAAGATGTTTGGCTGCTTTAAACATGTATATGTTAGAACTGATTTCCGCAAGGATACGAATAGTGATCAGCGGAGTGCTGATGTTTCTTTTAGACCGCAATGCTCAAAAATAGATTCGAGTGAGAATGTACTATACTACCCAGTAGTAGCTTAATTGCATTTGGAGTGTATTTGTGGTTTTTGAATAATGCATTTGAACAGATGCATATTTTGATAAATGCACATAATGCGCGATAGTCGTCGTATGCATATATTAGATGAGCGAAAATCTATAATAGCGAGCGCCACCCATAATGAGTGCGATATTTTATAAACCTGACGTATATTTTAATAAATTCTCATACGTCGTGGGGAACGAACGGCGTGTGCATTAAGCAATTGCGAAACTTTAACAGTGAGCGCAGGCGGTTAATGATTGCGGCGGTAGACAAAAGCACGAGAAGAAGCTCGTGGCATAACACAGAAAAGATAAAAATATATCTGTGTATTTCACGAAGCTTGATATAAATATTTGATTTTCACAAAGCATTTGCAAATATTTCTCATCCTCAAATTATTTCAAATTTCATCGACTACTTTTTTAAATATATATTTATTATAAGTGAAATGTTGGTTAAAAAGCAGATAGTCATGCCACATTTACGCCTATTGCATATTTGGAGATATCGTCG
>CAZBYL010000125.1:0-1511 GCA_964496275.1 uncultured Synergistaceae bacterium
TGTATCATTTGACTTTGGTCTATGTACAATGTTACACTTTGTTTGTCTTGTAAGCAGATAAAACAAACATCAAGTACGCTGAAGCGTACTTGAATACATAAGCGGGTTCTTTACATGAAAGAGGTGGAGAAGATGGGAATTGCGTTGAATGAACTGATGGCTCAGGAATTTTTTAAAGATTTCCGGGTGGTTGCAGGGAGAAAAGGACTTTATAAGGAAGTACAGGGGGTTGCCATTGTGGATGCTCCAGATGCGTTTAGGTGGTCGAAAGGCAGAGAGTTCGTGATGACGTCCGGGTATGTTTTTTTTCAAAATCCCGATTGCATCAATCGATCGTTTCAGGAAGGTGGAATCCAGAAGAGCACTGCGATTGCCATAAAAAGAGGTCGTTATCTCAACCAGATGCCGCAGGATCTGATGGATCTGTGCGAAATATATGATCTGCCGCTCATTGAGATGCCTTTTGAAGTGCCATTTATGGATGTGATGAATCAGATCAATGTTGCGGTCCTGAATCGCACCATTCGAAGATTTCGTATACAGGAAAATCCAGTGGTTCAGATATCGAGTCTCAGCTATCAGGATCAGAAAATCAAAAAGATCATGCAGGCGGTAGAGACAGAGATGGAATTTCCGGCACTGATCTATGATTTGACAGAGGGAAAAAGGTATTACAGTTCGGCTAATTTCAAGCGGATCACGGAGAACTACGGACTGAAGGATACAGACTACTGGAATCCGTCCATGGAGTGTACCAAACATACATTGTGCGATTACACAGGGATGACACGCTATCGGCTGCTGGATCAAAAAAATCCGGACGGACCGCGCGTCAGCTGGGTTCTGACACCAATTACCATAGGAAGTGAGATAAAAGCCTACTTTGTAGTAATGGAATCGAAGGAATTCCTGGATTATTTCGATGAGTTTGCGATTCGAATTGCTTTTTTGATGCTGCAGGAAGTGTATGAGGAGGTTACCATTACCCGGAGTATGGGGAACATTGGCTTTGAGAACTTTGTCCTGTTTGCGCTGAGTTACAATCAGGAGGATTCCAGCCGTCTGATCGATCAAGCGAAACAGCAGGGGATTTCCATGGATACAAAATGTGCCTGCATAAAATTCCAGCAAAAAAACGAACTTATCATTGCGCGAAAGGAGCGCAAGAGCTTTATGGACGTTTTTCATAAGCTGTCGTTGGGGAAAATAGGGAAGCTTGCATTTACAGGCAGAAATGAGGGGGTGATCCTCATCGAATGTTATGAAATGCGTGAAGAGAAAAAGAAAGAAATTCTGGAGTTTGTCCGGCAGTTCGACCTTCGTATTACCGAATGTTATCCGGAGATGCAATTAGAGTATGGTGCGTGTCTGCATGAAAGGACTCTTTTAGAGCTTAAGGAAACAGTAAAGAAATGCAATAAAGTTCTGCAGGTCGGAAAATTTATATATCCAAGAACCTGCATTTGGGATTATGATGCAATGGGACCTTTTATCTGGATGGATATCCCTGA
>CAZBYL010000126.1:0-1501 GCA_964496275.1 uncultured Synergistaceae bacterium
ATCTCAGCGTTTGACAAATTGGATCAATTCAAACTGTTTGTTTTTGATACCGGGCTTTTGAAACACATGGCAGGTATTGACAACGGTGCCATTCTCCTAAAGGCTGATTATCAATTCAAGGGGCCGCTTACTGAAAACTATGTTTTGCAGCAGCTTCGAGGACAGTTCGATGTAGAACCGCGATATTTTTCTGATAAAAGTGGTGAAATAGACTTTGTCCTTCAACATGGCACCGAAATTGTACCGATTGAAGTAAAAGGTGGAAAAGATAAATCTGCACCTTCTTTTAAGAAATATATAATGGCATACAAGCCCAAACAGGCTTTACGATTTTCAAAACGAGGATATCGAAAGGATGGGGATTTTACCAATATGCCACTCTATCTCGCACGAAAAACAAAGGAGCTGCTGTGAAAGCGGCAGAATAAATGTATTATGTTGCTTGTAGAAACATTTACCAAATATCTTTTACACAAGGGAAATAGCTTGTCAAAATACTTTTACATTTGTAGTCAAAAGGATATTCGGAATAGGTTTATTGATAAGGGCAAGGAGAATCTTTGCACAAATTTGGAGGTTGGCAATGGCAAGTATTAAAGATGTTGCAAAATTAGCCGGTGTTGGAGTTGGAACGGTTTCGAGGACAATTAACGGAACCGGCTATGTGTCTGAGGATACAAAAAAAAAGATTACAGCTGCCATGGAAAAGTTAGACTATACACCAAATGAACTGGCCAGAAATCTATACAAAAAGAAGAGCGGGATTATTGCAGTTTTGGTTCCGTCCGTTGCGCACTCATTTTTTGCTGAATTTTTGAATAGTATCGAGATAGAATTCTACGAACATGGCTATAAAACGATGATTTGCAATACCATGAAAGGCAGGAGCTATGAAGCGGAGTATCTGCAGATGCTCAAAAAGCGTATTGTAGATGGTATTGTCATTACGGGCGTGCATTCTCTAGAACTACAGGAGTACCTAAATATTGATATGCCGGTTGTTTCACTGGATCGTTATATTGGAGGTCACATTCCGGTTGTATCGGTAAATCATCGCAAGGGTGGGCAGGTGGCAGCGCAAGAGCTGCTTAGATGTGGCTGTAAAAAAGTTGTCCAGATCAGGGGAGCGGTTCAGAAGGGGCTGACAGCCAACGACCGCCATGAGGCTTTTGAAGAAGAACTCTGTGCAGCTGGAGTTGAGGTTTATACTTATAAGATGGAATTTAATAAATTTGATTTGGAATACTTTAGAACATATGCGGAAAATGCTTTTCTGGAGCATCCGGAAGCAGATGGAATGTTTGGAGCAGATTTGTCGGTGCTGTCTTATATGAAGACGGCGCTGGCGCATGGAAAAAGGATTCCTGAGGATTTGAGACTGGTTGCGTATGACGGAACCCAAGTTACAGAGATGGTGTATCCGAGCTTGACAACGGTCAAACAACCTATCGGCCAATTGGCTAAGGAGGCAGCAGGTCTGCTGATTCAGAAAATAAACGGG